>NZ_FNIN01000009.1 GCF_900104045.1 Desulfonauticus submarinus | reverse complement strand
TATGAAAAGGAACTCTTAGCCCAAGGTTATAACAACATCTTCAAACTCGCCATTGTCTCTGATGGAAAAGAAGTCTGGGTTAAGGAAGATGAAAAGTAACAATTAAGTTCCCCTTTCTCCAAACATATTGTAACTAAAAATTATAAAAATAAAAGAACAAGCAGGTTTAATGCCTAAAATTGTAATTTTCTACTCAATAAATTCTTTACATTTAAAAAATTTTTGTCCAATATTAAAAAAGAATGTGTGAGAAAAATACAATGAAACTAAAACTTTTAATTTATTTTTTTATATTATTACTAATAAATTGTCTGGCGTGCACCAACTTAAATGTACGTCATCTCACTAAACGTCCAATTCAAATAAACACACCTCAAGAAATCAAAATGCGCTATTTAAATTTTATTTTCACTGCTAGATATGGAGAAAAACAAACCTATATCATTAAAGGCAATACTTTTTTTAAAAATATTCCTATGTGGGCTTCATATATCCAAGAACTTTGGCTAACTGCTTATTTATGTAATGAAGAAGGAAAAGTTTTGGCCAAAGAGCTAAAAGTATACCAATCCCAACCAATTCCTAAAAAAGGGCTTCCTTTTAGCTTTAAGCTAAAAATTAAAAAAACCTCTTACCCTATTAACTACATAACTTTTGGTTATAGTTTTAAATTATCTCCTAATGCTAATTATAAGGAATCCCTTATCTCACACCCCTTAAGTGGAGAAAAAGACCTTATTTTTTATGCCAGTCAAAAAGCATTTTTAGAATAAGTTTTATTATAAGCTCATACTTTTTCTTAAACTAATTAATTTCATTAGAAGTAGGTTTTTCTATTTTATCCATTTTAAGCGAATAAAGTATTTTTTTTGCTTGCTCTGAACTTTTCCACTTTTCAAATATTTGCACCCATTTTTCAAATGGCAAAATCTCCTTTTCCAAAGTATCTTCAAATAAACTAACCCAAACATTAAAAAGCTGAAGCTCTCTTAAAAATGGCTGGCTATCTAAAATAGGAGTAACTACATCGCGGCCTTCCTGTTCAAAATGCTTTTGCAAAAATTCTACAATAGTTTTCTGGGAAACTTCTGGACTTAAATATTTACCATTTAAATTTTCTGCTATCTCGTTAAGAGGAGAATAATTAATTCTCAACTCATTTAAAAATTCCTCATCAAAATTAAAGGTTAAAAGTTTTCCTTCTTCTTCAATAAAATAAAATCTAAGCCAATGCTCGAATTGAAAAATTCTTACTGCCTTATCTTTGTTTAATCTATTTTTTTTCACTTTCACACACTCCTAATATTTTTAACTAAAACCCTCACGGCCTCCGTAGCTGGCCTTATAGGAATATACTCTCAACCATGTCAATTATTTTAGCTTATTTATTTTTAAAAATAATCATAATTTAATCTACCTAACATACTAACATAAAAATAAAAACATGAAATTTAATAATTCTTTCTTAAAAAATAAAGTTCTGATTTAAAAAACATCGTTGGACTCAAAATATAATTTATAATAAATTATATAAATGTAGTATTTAAACAAACTAGTGTTGCTAATTGACATTTTAGTATTATTTTTCTTACACTAAAATTTATTTGTATTGTTAATAGTAACAACTAAATTAAAACAAATAAGGAGATAAAAAAATGAAAAAAATTGGAATTATAAGATGTCAAAAAACAGAAGCAATGTGCCCAAGTACAAGTTGTCTGCACGTAGCTAAAGAAGGAAAAGTTCATTTTAAAGAAATAGGGCCAGCAGAGGTAATTGGTCTTGTGAGTTGTGGAGGATGTCCAGGAAAAGAGATTTTACTCAGAGCATTAAAAATGATTGAAAAAGGAGCAGAAGTTATAGCCCTTTCTACTTGCATTATAGGAAAAGCACCTGCAGGAAAACATTTTGCATGCCCTTTTTTAGCTCAAATTAAAGAAATGCTAGAAAATGAAATAGGAAACAAAGTTACTATCATTTATGGTACCCATTAATAAAAAATTTAAAAACTATCTTGTCTAAATTTCATTAATGTTACTAAACTTTTGAATCTACTTAGAATATGCTTTTTAAAAAAATTGAAATATCAATAAGTTAGCGAAACTTAAAAATTAAATAAGAAATAGCCTTATCTAAAAATTAATTTTTTTAAAGATTTACTTTATTTTTCTTGACAAAAGGAACAACACAAAATAAACAAATCTTCTCTTTGGTTGGGCCGTTAACTCAGTTGGTAGAGTATCTGCCTTTTAAGCAGAGAGTCGCAGGTTCGAATCCTGCACGGCCCACCACCTCAAATTACCTCTAAGTCCCCATCGTCTAGTGGCCTAGGACGCCGGCCTCTCACGCCGGTAACAGGGGTTCAAATCCCCTTGGGGACGCCAGTAATAAAATATTATTCTATTTAAATCTCTTTCTTTTTACTCTAATAGCAAATTAAACAAAATACTGAATTATCTTACTATCTTGTTTAATAAAATTCCTGTAATTTGATTAGAAAGAATATTTTCCACTTCTTTTGTTCCCAGCGGAACTTTTTGCTCTTTTAAAGAAAAATATGCTGAAATAGGATTTTGTAAAATATCTTCCAAATATCCCTTCAGTTGAGTAAAAAATCCTCTATCCCCTAACAAAGCATTAAAAATTACTGTATAACCGTTATCAGCCAACGACAATGTCGCATCTAGTCTATCATAGTTTAACCTTAAAAAGTAATCTAAATCCTGATCCATACCTATTAAATTTAAATCTTTTTGGTTATCCTCAAATGGCTTTTTAAAACCCTTTATAAAATCACTTTTCCATATCCACGAATTTTTTAAAATATCTGGAATTATATTATTATATGCCTGGATAACTCTCTCTATCCTATATATAATTTCATCTGTAGTTTTTTTTACTTCATACAATTGCACGTGGGGATTCTCTTCTTTTATCTCTAATAAAACATTGCCTTTTTGTTGGCTAATTCTAGAAGAAGAAAAAGTATATTCATTTCCATTTAATTTTATAAAACTATCTTTCCCTGGCTTAGCTGTACCTCTAAGACCCAATTTATCCAATAAATTATTATCTCCTTCAGTTAATACCAATTTTTCTCCTAATTTAAGATTACTTAAAGCAAAACTAAGAGCAATCTCTTCCCTTTTATATTCTTTATTTTTTAAATAAATAGTGTTTTTTTGCTCTAAAATTTCAGGCAATATCTCTCCTTGGGAAAGTTCAATTAGCTTATCTCGAATTTTCAGAAATAATTCTAAGTAAGTAGTATCAGAATATACTTGAATACTATCTTTTAACCAACCTCTTACTTCATTCCAAGTAGTGTCATTATCTATCTCTGAAGTGTCTAGTCCTAGATTATTAATAATATCTTGCCAGTTGCTCGTGTCTTTTACCAAAGCTTGGCTATCTGCTGCCAATAATTCTAACTGCCTCCTAGCAGATTCATCTACGACCTGAATTTTAATATCTCCACTATTTACTTCAGAAGAAAAACTAAAAGAATAACCCCCTATATCCCAATTTATAGGCTCTTGGGGAAAGAAAAAAGACGTTGTAAAAGAGGTTGGAGAAAATTTTTGGAAAATATACAGGTTTGAAAACTCATTTTCTTTTAAAGAAAATTCAAAAGGCTCTATTTTAGACAAACCTATTTTCTTTAACAAAAAACCTTGAGTCTCTGTAAAATCCACATCATCTTCTAAATTAGTTGGAGTTAAAGTCAAAATATAACCTTTCTCAAAAGTAGGGATCTTCTCATAACCATTTTTTTGATAAACTACATCAGCATAAAGAGGTAAATCTGAGCTATTTATTGTTTTTGCAATTTTGTTTAAAATACTAAAGTAAGACTCATTATGATTAATTTTCACATCTAAAGTTTCTTTAAACTTACCAACATTTATAGTAAAAGTATAAGTTCCTGTTGGGATAAAAGAAATACTATCCTTTTTAAATCCTCTAGAGATTAACTTTTCTCTAGGTATAGATGTATTTAATAATGTTGTCTTAAAATATTTAGAATTGGTTTGATGTAATAAAACAGGAAATTGTTTTTTTTCTAATTTAAACTTAGTTAGAGCTTGTTGCAATTTTTGTAATTTAATTTTTACTGACTTGGCTAACGATATTTTAGTTGCTTCTATATCTTTATGAAAATGCCAATTTTGTAGACTTAAAGAAACTAATTCCTTAAAAGACTTATTAGAAACGTTAGGAAAAGAAAAAAAACTTTTAAAACCCATTGCATAAATTCTTGTATCTTTTATTAATAAAAAATCTTCTCTAAAGTAAGCCCTTTTGCAGGTGCAGTAGGAGGCCACATTTGGCGTATAGGATTTTCTAACAATTCAAATACAAAATCTTTAGAAACTTTGTGTTTTCCTATTAACCAAAAAAGACCAGCAATATTTCTAACCATTTGCTTTAAAAAACCATCTCCTTTTATCCTAAGATTAATTTCCTGTGGATAAAAACCTTGGTTCAACTCTAACCAATGTATTGTTCTAACTGTAGTTTTTACGGGCGTCCCTGCATTCATAAATGCACCAAAATCATGCATTCCAACCAACAAATCTTTTACCCCTTTTATTGCTTCCAAATCCAAGTCACCACATTCCCAAACAAAAGGAAGTCTTTGAGGATAAACAAAATTTGGCTCTATCCAAAAAATATAAGAATAAATCTTTGCCTTTGCAGAAAATCGAGAATGAAAGTTATCATTTACTTCTTCTGCCTTAAGAACAGAAATATCTTTTGGTAAAAGAGCATTCAGTGCTTTTTGCCAAGGAATATGTTGCCTTTTCTGAGGTGGACTAAAATGAGCTACCTGCCCTAAAGCATGTACACCTGCATCTGTTCTGGAAGCACCATGCACTCTCACCTTCTGTCCACATAATATTTGAAGGGCATTTTCTAACTCTCCTTGCACAGTCTTGGCATTATCTTGAATCTGCCAACCGGCATAATTTGTTCCTGTATAAGCTAAAACAAGTTTAACAGTCATCTTTTAGAAACATTTCTAAACTATCCTCTAAAACTATTCACCAAAAGGAGTCTGCAACCTAGTCAAGGCTTCTGACAGTTTTGCAGCCTTATCAGGTTTTACATAAGACAAAATTTCACCAGCTTTTCTACCTCTCATCCCAGCCAATATCTTGACAGCTAAATCTTCATCTATAGTTTCCAGTACCTGAGCAGCCTGTTTTGGTTTCATATTAGAATATACATCAACTAAATGCTTGATTTTCTTATTTTTCAACACATTAGCTTCTTCTAACATTTTTTTAATACTTGCCTGCAAGCGTCTTAGTTCCTTTAACTTAGCGTTTAGATGGGCCTCTAACTCTCGTAAACTTGCTTCTTTTTCAGCTAATGCTCTTTCTTTTGCTTTTAAGTTAGCTACCTCTTCTGACAACTCTTTTGAAGAAACTTTTTTTTCATTTTTCTTTAAAGACTCCCTTTTAGAAGTAGTATCTTGCTTAGCTAAGGCAATTGGAGGCGTTTGAAGCTCAGAAACAAAAATTTTACTTTCAAGCTCAGGATAAATAATATATCCTATTATTCCCAACACCTTTAAAAAGCCCAAAGCCAGAACTAAACTAAAAAGAGCCTTCCATTTTATGCTGATAATGCAACGTTGCCAAATCATCGAGTTCTTTTTGTTCTTTTCGTCTTTGTTCATACCAAAAAAGTTCCCATTGTTTTTGCTTTAACTTTTCTAAAATTTTCTTTTCTTTATTTCTTTTTAAAACTTCTTGTCTCCACAAAGTAAGTTCTTGACTTAAAATTTGTTGCCGTTCCAAGCAAACTCGCAATTTCCTTTCCAAGCCTTTTAAATAATTTTGATGAATAAATAAAACAGAGGGTAAGATTGTCTTTTTAGAAAAAATATTTCTTTTAGTCTCAAAAATTTGACTTCTTAATTTTGCTTCTAATTTTACCTCTGCTTGATAATCTCGCTTTAACTTTGCCAAAATGCTTTGGGCTTCTTCTAATTTTTGTTTTCTAATCTCTAAAAGTTTTTCTAATTTAAATTTAAATACTGGCATTTGAAATTCAAATTTACAAATTACGTGCCATCATAACTTAGACTGAATCTTTTTTATTCTAAGATTAGCCTCATATATCCGATCAAGGGAAATCTTACCTTGTTGAACTTGTCTATAAATACAATCTACTACTTCTGATAAGGAAATTTTAGCGAGTTGATTGCCAAAAATAAGCATATCAACACCTGCATTAATAGCCAAGGATACAGCTTGCGCCAAGCTATATTGTGAAGTTATTGCTTTCATCTGCAAGTCATCACTAACTATTACTCCTTTAAAACCAATTTTATTCCTCAATAAATCTGTATTAATCTTTTTTGATAAGGTAGCAGGATATATAGGATCGAGTTGTTTATTAAATACATGAGCGGTCATTATCATATCTGCTAATCCTTCCTTAATTAAAATTTTATAAGGAACCAATTCTTGTTTTTGCCAAGTTAAAGAAACATCTACAAAACCCTTATGGGAATCTCCAGAAGACGAACCATGTCCTGGAAAGTGTTTTAAAACACAAACAATACCTTGTTGATGCAAGGCATTACAAAATATCCTAGCCATCTCCACAACTTTATTCGGAGAAGCCCCATAAGAACGCTCTAAGCCAACAATCACAAAATTATTAGGATTCAAAGCCAAGTCAACTACAGGGGCAAAATCACAATTTATACCTTCTTGCTTTAATTCAAGAGCTAAATCATCATATTGTTTTTTTGCTATTTCTGGAGAATGTTCTCCTATCCATTTAGCAGAAGATGTTTCATTAAAACCGTCTCTTGGCTTTAACCTTGCTACTTTGCCACCTTCTTGATCTACTGCTATTAAGATAGGTTTACCTGCATATAAACGAAGTTCTTTAGTAAGATTCTTCAGTTGCTTTGGAGAACGTATATTTTTAACCCTGTCTCTATGATGATAATCTCTATCAAACAAAATCACTCCACCTGGAGTATATCCATTAAAAATCCTTTGAAAATGTTCCTTCCCATTTATTCTATCCCCATCAAATCCAATAATTATCATATTAGCAATAAGATCTTTTATATTATTTTCTGCTAAACACATAATAGGATAGAAAACAAGCACAGCTAAAAATAAAATTATTATTTTTTTCATTGTTCTATTCCTAAATTTAATTTATTTTCACTAAAAAATAATCTCACTTCTTAATCGTGATGGGCATATTTTTAACACCTGCATAAAAAACTATAATCTCTGCTGGAGTTGTGCCCTCATTTAGACCATAATGCCATTTATTTACAACTTCTACAATAGGGTCTCCTGCTTTTAGATGTAAAACATGATGATCTTCTGTAATAACAGTTAAACTGCCCTTTAACAAAACTCCTGCATTAATAACAGGATGCTTATGCCAACAAAGTTTAACACCTGGCTGTATACTTATCTTTAAAATAGTAATTTGTGGTTGCCCCGTAGGATAATTAGGAAGTTTTGAGCCATCCCAAGAAAAACTTGTCTTGGCCAAAGTACAAACTTTAATTCCATTTCCTGTTCCTGCACCCCAAACAGGACAAATAGAATTACCTACCCCCATTCCCAAAACTAGTACTAAAATTAGTAAAAATTTTTTCATTATACCTCTCCTCTTTTGTTATATCTATTACTTTTTTAATAAATTAACAAAATCTATAGGAATGGGAAAAACAGTTGTAGTTCTTCCCTCTGCAGCCATTTCACGCATTGTTTGTAAATAACGCAGCTGCAAAGCTTGAGGCTCAGAACCAATAATTTTAGCTGCCTCAGCAAGTTTTTGTGCTGCTTGAAACTCACCTTCTGCGTTAATAATCTTTGCTCGCCTTTCTCTTTCAGCCTCTGCTTGTTTTGCCATAGCTCTTTGCATTTCTTGAGGCAAATCAATATACTTTAATTCTACGCTCGTAACTTTAATACCCCAAGCATCTGTATGTTCATCTAGTATGTTTTGAATAATGGAATTTATTTTATCTCGATGCGCTAGAATTTCATCTAATTCTACAGATCCACACACACTTCTAAGCGTAGTTTGGGCTAGCTGAGAAGTAGCAAAATTATAATCTTCAACTTCTAAAATAACTTTTTGAGGATCAACTACTCTATAATAAACAACAGCATTTACTTTTATTGATACATTATCTTTTGTAATTACATCTTGATGAGGAACATCTAAAGTAACAATACGCAAATCTACCCTTACTAATTTATCTATAATTGGAAAAACTAAAATCAATCCTGGGCCTTTTGGCTTTAAAACTCTTCCCAAACGAAAAATAACTCCCCTTTCATATTCATTTAAAACCCTCAAAGAAGAAATTATAAGAAAAATTAAAATCAGGAGAGGTAAGCTAAGAGAAAACATCTTATTCCTCCTTTTTAATAATGTTTAAGGTTAAACCCTTATGGCCAATTACTTTAACTCGTTCCTTAGGCTTAAGTTCTACTGTAGACTCTGCTTTCCATAACTCCCCTCTTACTTTTATTTGCCCTTGTTTATTTTCCCAAACCACTACCTCTCCTTCTTCACCTATTGGAATTGGTTCTTGAATTTCTTTTACTTGTGCCTTAGCAACTAACCATACAATACTACCCAAAATTAATCCCATACCAATTAACCCATAGCCAAATTTTGACCAATTCCAAGTTAAAAGATCAGAAGAAGTATCATAAAAAAAATAAGAACCAAAAATTAAACAAACCATACCAGCTATACCTAATAAGCCAAAACTAGTAATTTTTATTTCCAAAATAAAAAACACTATGCCTAAAAAAATCAATAAAATACCTGCAATATTAGTAGGTAAAATAGAAAGAGCATAAAGACCTAAAACTAAACATATACTACCTATTACACCGGGCAAAACCACTCCTGGCTGAGAGATTTCAAAAAATAAACCTAGCAAACCTCCTAAAAATAAGAGATAAGCTATTTGAGGATGTAAAAGATAACTCAAAAATTTAGCAAACCAAGAAGGATTAAAATATTTTAACTGTATATTTTTGTCCAAAATAATTTTTTTACCTTTTGCCTCTAGTTGCAAAGAATTGAGTTGCGCAATCAAGTCTTGTTGGGAAACAGCGATAAAATCTATGACTTTATTTAGCACAGCTTCTTTTGCTGTTATGCTTTTACTTTGCAAAATAAAAGATTCATATATTTTTATATTTCTATTTCTTCTTGCACACAAGGTACTAAGTAAACTTAGTAAATCTTGCTCAATTTTTTTCCGCAAAGTTGTATTAATATCTTTTCCCTGCATTTGAATAGGTGTAGCCGCCCCTAAAGTAGTTTGCGGGGCCATTACTGCTATATCTGCACTAGCAACTAAAAAAACTCCTGCAGAAGCAGCATGAGCACCTCTAGGACTAACATAAACCACCACAGGCAAAGGAAAATTTAAAATCTTTTTTACTATTTTACGCATCGAAGAAACTAAACCACCTGGAGTGTCCAAAGTTAAAATAACGCACTTGGCCTTTTCTTTTAAGGCTTGCTTAAAACCTTGATCCAATATTTTCTCCATTGCAGGAGAAACAGTTCCTTGCAAAGGAATATTTAAAATTACCTCAGCTCTAACTTGCCAAGAAAAACAAAAAACAACAATTAAACTTAACAGCCATACTTTTAAAAATTTGTTACTCATTGCACTTACTTAATTAAAAATTACTCCAATCTGCCCTAATGCTTAGGACTAAACCTTAATAAAGTATTCCAAACCAAATTTTTTAATTTTTTATTGTCTGGCAGCAAATCATTAAAATCAGGCAATGTTATTAACATTTTGTCTTGATATTGGAAACTAGTATAAGAAAATTTTTTTTCTGGCAAAAGCTCGTTAAAACATTTTTGTCCAAAGCAAAAAATATATACTGGCTGAATCTCCTTTAAACCTTCGTTAAATAATGCTTCATCTTTAATATATTCGCGCCCTTTGAACCGAAACAAAGGCCAAAAACTAATCCTCTGTTTTCCCCAACTTAAAGCTTTTAAAATTTTTAAAATAAGTTCTTTACGAGGATTTACTCGAGTATCTAATAAATCTTGATAGTATTCAAAATAAATCCACAAACTATAGGCAGGACGATATTGCTGAACAAGCTTTGTCCTAACAGAAGATGGTAGTTTAAAAAAAAGAGGAGTACTATTTGGAGGCTGTTTTATAACCTTTGAATCTGTTTTTTTTATCTTTGGATCAGCAAAGATAAAATTTATACCCAGTTGTTTATAGAGGTTTACCTCTAAAGAATTATTTACAGAGAAAGGAGAATATCCCATAAACGCCAGGCTATTTCAGTCTTTGGGAGATCAGGCCATTCTTCCTCCCGCCCCTCTTTATCCAGCACAAGCACTGTATTTTTTTCTCTTCCAAAAGGACTTGTTATATTTACTTGATTTCCTACAATTAAATCTAAATTTTTCTGTTCTAGCTTACGTTTAGCCTCTTTTCGTAAATTCTCATACTCCAAAGCAAAGCCTACTAATTTTTGATCAACCCTTTTACTCTGGCCCAATGTTAATAATATATCAGGATTATTGGCGAATTTAACTGTCAAACCAGCCTTATTTCCCTTTTTTACCTTTAAATCGCCTATATACTCTGGTCTAAAATCGCATACTGCTGCAGCACAAACACCTATATCCATGCTCTTCCAAAGTTTTAAAGCTACTTCTTGCATTTCTTTAGCAGTAGTAATGGGATAAATATGTAGACCAGGTAAAGAAACTATTTTTTCTGATATAGGCCCACAAATTAAAAAAACATCTGCTCCTCTTAACCACGCGGCTAAACCTAAAGCCAACCCTGTTTTCCCAGAGCTAGGGTTTGACCAAAATCTGACTAAATCATAATATTCTCTTGTTGGTCCGGCTGTAATTAAAACCTTTTTCCCTGTCATATCCTGAGGTGTTATAGATTTTAATACATAAAAATATATACAATCTATATCTGCCAAACGCCCCTTTCCTACATCCCCACATGCCATCTTGCCTTCACCTGGTTCAATTACAAACACTCCCTGTTCTTCTAACATTTTTACAGCATTCTGAACTCTCACATTATTCCACATTTTAAAATTCATTGCAGGAGCAATTAATAAAGGTCCTTCAAAGGCCAACACTTGGGTAGTCAATAAATTATCAGCAAAACCAAAAGCTATCTTAATCAGAGTATTTGCAGAACACGGACAAATTAAAAAAGAATCTATTCCCTTTTGAGGATAAAGATGAGGAAAATCACTTGCAAAAAAATCCTTTTCTTCAAAAACAGTTGTTGCCCCTAAAGATCTAAAATTTAAGGCAGGGACAAATTCTTGCCCTGCCTTGGTCAAAGTGGCTGTAACTTTAATATTCGACTGAACAAGTAAACGCAGTAAGTCTAAACTCTTGTAAGCTGCAATACTTCCTGTAATACCAATATGGACATTCTTGCCATAATAATGTTGAAATAACATAAACCTATTCCACTTTAGTTTTTAATTCTTCATTAGGACTTAAAGGCTCTGCGCTTTCTCCCACTTTAAGTCGAGGAGTAACCCATATCTGCATTTCTGTATTAAATGGTTTATCTTTAATGTGAATAATACAATCTTTATCTGGCTTTTCAAATACTAAAATATATTGCCCATACTTAAAATAAGATCGTAAAGACCAATTTTCTTGGGGCATGGAGTTAACATAATAATCAAACAAAGAAACAGGATCCACCATCCCTTCAAAAGTTACTACGCCAGCTTTTAGTGCAGCAGATTCAAATAAAATAGACTTTTTAGGAACAAGTTTCATTTCTTTAGGCACAGGGATATCATCGAAATCATAATATGCTTGTAACTCTTCTCTTTGTGGTGGTTTAGGAGGCTCAGGCGGATTAGGTCCTTTTGGGGCTTTAGGAGAACAAGCCACAAATAAAAATAAAGCTATAATTATACTAAATAAAAAAAATTTTCTCATACTTCCTCCTTTAAATTATTTTTTTTATGTAAAACCAAAGCTAACGCAGTAGTGAGTTTTATCACATCGTCATTGGCTTTTCTCAACCTAAAGGCTAAATTTTTAGCAATATTTAAAACTATTTTTAAACCTAACTCTGGTTCAGATTGAATAAGATGAAAAAAATTCTTTTGGGAAAGTTTTAAAAACACACACGGAGTAAGTGTGTAGATAGTAGCAGAGCGTTTATCTGAGTCCACTAGAGCTACTTCTCCTAATACTGGGAAATCTTTTCCTTCCAAAACAGCCAATACCTTTTCTGTTTCTTGCAAAAAGGGAATCTTTTCGGCTACTTCTGGTTTTAGCATTTGCTTGACTACTTTGACTCGACCAGAAATTAAAATAAACATCTCTGTTCCAAATTCCCCTTCTTTAATAAAAGGAACTCCTGCTTCTACTTCTATTTTTTGAAGTAATGCAGCTATCTTTTCTTCTTGTTCTCTACTTAACTCTTTAAAAAAAGAAATCTTTTTTAAATCAAACATAACTCATATAAATAACTGCATCAAAAGATGCTAATGATGTTTCTAATTCTGGATTTAAAACAACCTCTGGCTCTAAAGAGCTTACTGTATCATCAACTCCACAAGCGTCAAAAATCTCTTGAATAAACTTATCTAAGTTTGAATTATCATCTAAAACTTGAGAAAGAGAAATAGTTGCTCGCTCCTTACATAACGCTAAAGGCACTATTTCTCTATTATTCTCTTTAAATTCCTTCCAAGACATCTTTCTTTCTTCACCACTTAGCCTTTTAATTTTCAATAAATTACCAGAAGATGTAAGTAATTTATAGGCAAAGGTAAAGATAAAAGGAGAAACGCTTACTTGACTAAGTAAAAGAGATGTAGCCTCTCCCCTGATTAAGACTCTATCTGCTCCTGCCCGAATTATATGAGACTTGTTCTGAGGTTCTAAGATCTCTACAAACACAGGGATACTGGGTGCAAGTTCCCGCACACTGAGTAAAGTATAAAGCACTTCTTGATCAGGATCATTTGTAATTTTAGACTTATCAGGACTTAAAATAATAGCAGTTTGAGCCATCTGGAGTTTGGCTTTTTTTAAAAAATTCTCCCTCTTAGGAGAACCATTTAAATAATATACCTCCTTTTCAGTTTCTGCCTTTATTTGCTCAAACAAGTCCTCTTCTAAAGGAGCAACTATTACTACAGGCAAGCCTGTCTTTTTCAAAATCTCCCATCCAAATTCATTCCAATTCAAAATTACTAAATGTCCTTTTAAATTCACTTCAAGTTGTCCCTTCCTTTTTTTTATTCTTTTTTCCATTAAAAAAGAAGCCAAATTACCTGTCAAGATAGAAACCAGGCCAATGCCCGTAAGCATTACCACAACGCCTAAAATTTTTCCAGCTCCAGTAGAAGGAACAATGTCTCCATATCCTACGGTAGTTACAGTAACAACAGTCCACCACAGAGCTAAAAAAAAATCTTTTATTCCTGTAAAACCTGGTTCAAGTAAATAAAATAAAAATGAACTAACTCCAAGTAAAAATACAAAAAATAAGCTTAACTTAAACCAGGTTTTAGAAAAAAGTTCAACTAAGCTTTTCTTCATCTATCTCTTCTTGCATTTTAAGCAATTCTTCAAACCTAATATCAGCACCTAAAATAGCCTTTATTTCATCCTGTTCATCAAAAATTGGCAACGATACTGTTAAACACAGTTTGCCTGTAAACATAGAACGGTAAAAATCCGTTATATGGAGCTTACCACTTTGCATAGGAGAAATAAACCAATCTCTTGAAGAAAAGTCTGTACCTATAGGCATTTGCTCATAACTTTTAATATATTTTGGATCACTGACTTTAAAGGTAATTAGTTTACCTTTTACATCTGTCAAATAAATATACTGAATAAATGGATATGCATCTAAAAATTCACTTAAAATAGGATCTATTTTCTCTTTATCTAAAGAAGAAAACTCTGCTTTTGTCGACAACCTTGTCATAATTTTTGCCGCTATATTATGGGCAAGGACTTTTAGATGATCAAACTGGGAAGGAAATAGCTCTGGCATAAATCTTTTTACCAATCTTTCCATTTCTTGATGAGAAAAATTAGTTGTTCTGCCTTGTTCATAAGCCTGCATAATCTTGGCATATATCTTTTTAACTGCAGGATGTCTTTTATCTACCTGTTTATCTGCAGGCAAATCCAAATTATGATTTATCCAATAAGCAACGCCTGCTTTACCTGCCTTGTCTGTAATAATAATTGGCACAGGTCTATCTAAAAGTAAATTAGTATCAAAGATATTATAAATTTCCTCATTTTTCATTAAACCATCTATATGAATACCAGCACTGGTAGCATTAAAATCACGACCTGCAAAGGGATAGTTTGGCGGAATCTCTAGTCCTAATTCTTTTTGAAAATATCTTGCAAGCTCAGTAATAGTACTCAATAATGCAGCATCATCATCGCCTGTTAAAGAAATATATTCTACTGCCAAAGCTTCTATTGGAGTATTTCCTGTTCTTTCTCCAAAACCAAACAAAGTACCATTCACTGCAGAACAACCATAGAGCCACGCAGTGATACCATTGACGAATGCTTTATGAAAATCATTATGACCGTGCCACTCTAAATATTTACTAGGTACACCAGCCTCATCTGTAAATGCACGAATTAATTTTGGTACACTTCTAGGCAATGCTGCTCCCGGATAAGGAACACCCATTCCCAAAGTATCACACAATCTAATTTTTATAGGAATACCACTCTCCTCAGAAAGTTGCATTAATTTCTGAGCAAACGGGATACAAAATCCATAAATATCAGCTCTGGTAATATCCTCAAAATGACAACGAGGAGTTATATTTAATTCCAACGCTTTTTGTACAATCTTTAAATAATCTTCTAAAGCTTTTTTCCTATCTTTTTTAAGCTTTAAATAAATATGGTAGTCAGAAACAGAAGTCAAAACACCTGTTTCTCTTATCTTCATTTCCTTAACTAACTTTAAATCATTTTCGTTAGCTCTTATCCAGGAAGTAATTTCTGGGAATCTATATCCTCTTTCTTTACACAACCAAACAGCTCTTTTATCTTTGTCTGAATATATAAAAAACTCACACTGTCTTATTAAACCAGAAAAACCTCCTAATTTATGCAAGAGATCATAAATTTTTAAAATCTGCTCAGGTGTATAAGGTGGGCGTGCCTGTTGACCATCCCGAAAAGTAGTATCCGTAATAAAAAAATCTTCTGGAGGTCTTGGAACAACAAACGAATCATCGAAATAAATTCTTCCTACTTTTCTATAGGGAAAAATCTCCCTGTATAATTCTGGTTTTTCTAAATTCTGCAGTTTATAATCCCGCCAAACAGGATTGCTCCGAATCAACTTACTTTTCATCTCTCCTCCCCTAAATGTATTTAAAAAAAAACCCCAACCATCTCTGGCTGGGGTTTATAGCCTCTTTATTTTTTGATTTTCCTTAAAAACTCCACCCCAGCTCCTGCCTCAAGTTTGCAGGAATATTTGCATCTTGAGGAGGTAAATAAGGTCTAGGAGCCCCTGCCATTTTTCGGCTAGCTTTAAGCTCTTCTAAAGAAAAGTCTCTTGGAACTACAAAAACTTGATTAGGATAAATAAGATCTGGATTCTTAATCTTATCCCTATTTGCTTTGTAAATTAAAGGCCACATAAAAGGATCATTGTAGATTTCCTTGTACTCAGCAATCCACCACAAACACTCCCCTTTTCGCACAGTATGTGCAGTAGGCAACTGGGAATATTTTTGCTCATAAAGTTCCATTGGCGAAGGAGCTACTGTTTCTTGAGTTTCCTGAACTTGCTCAGACTGTTGAGCCTGAGGAGCTACTGTTTCCTGTTTTGGAGCAACTGGTTCACTCTTTACTTGCTTTTTGGCACAGCCAAAAGCAAAAAACATAGCAACCAGTGTTAGGGCCACGGCTAATTTCTTCATTCTGTCCTCCTTAAGCTAAAACTTAAACTCCTTAATCTAAGATAAAACCTTTTGAAGTTCCTTAGCAATAATTTTTGCTTCTTGCAAGCCATCTTTATGGTCTGGAGAAATTTTTAATCCTATTTCTACAGCTTTTTTAGCTTCTTTAAACCATCCTCCTTTACGTAAACTACGAGCAGCCATAAAGTAAAGCATCGATAGATCATCTCCATATATATTTTCTAAAAGTTCAGAATGGGAGTGTTTAAATACTTTTTCTATTAAATTACTTTGAGCAAAAAGAAAACGAGCTAAAAGTTCGTTGTCTTTATGATAAGGCAAGTAAAGTAAAAATAAATGTCTTAAGTGAAATTGCAAAAATCTTATACGCTTTATCTCTCGTAATATAGATTCAGAAGTCTGTTTTAAAACTTGATAAAGTTCATCTACAATACCTCTTATTTCTACTTCCATTAAATCCTTTTGTCTAATTTCTTTAAACCAAGGGCGATAGTATTCTTGTTGATAAGCATCTTCTTTTAATTTCATACTTTCATGAAAAATATAACCCAAGCTCCAATCTATCAATTGAGCTAAAAGAGGAGCCTTACGTTCGTGTTTAGATAAAATATGGGCCATATCCTTCAAACGCCAAAGAGGCCCCTTACTCATTTCCTCTCCAACTAAATAATTAAAAAAAGCAAAATTCACTCTTCCATGTTGGTCATAAGCTGTAAATTCCTTCTCTAATTTACAACTTATTAAACAAAAATCTCGTAAAATATCTCTTACAAATTCAGGCAGTTTTTTGTTTATCCAGTTCTTTGACATCTTATTTTTTTAACACTACTTTTTAAAAAGTGCAAAAATAAATTTTAGGTCTTTTGATTTTTTTAGAAACTAAAACGAAAGAAATAGAAAGCCTTACTAGAGCGTAGTGGTATAGGAAAAGAGTAAAAGCCCTGTGGTTCAGATAGAAATCCTCCCCTCAGGCCAAGCAAACTGTTCATAAACTAACTAAATGGCCAATTTAACTCCTTTTTCTTCCAAAGCCTTCACTCTGGCACTACGATCATAATAATTAGTATGCAATAAGCGATGAGACATATGTCCGCAAGGACCTTCATGTAAAAAACCATGTTTCTTGTCATAAATCTTTTTAATCATAGGATTCTCTTGAGACTTTCTAATTTTATATACCTTACTATCAGCCTCATAAACAGACTTCTGCCTCAAGCCAATAAACTCCATAGTTGCAGCCACAGCCTGCTTAGTTAAATTAAAACCTAAAACCATATAACCTACTGCAATACCTGCTGTTTTAAGAAAACTACGTCTACTTATTGTTACTATTCGTTTCATAACATACCTCCTTATTCTTAACTAATAGTGGGTTTACGTCCTTTATACCGTTTATTTATCTTTGCAATCATCCTTTTAAATAATGAAGCTTCCTCACGGATACTTGGGTCTAAGGGCTGTCCTCCCCCATTTACACAACCACCAGGACAAGCCATAATTTCTATAAAATGGTAAGGAGATTTACCTGCTCTAACTTCTTCACAAAGTTTAGCAGCATTTTTAAGCCCACTAGCAACAGCTACTTTAATGGTTCCAAACTTAGGGATCTTAATATCCGCAGCCTTTATTCCTTCATGGGTACGAACAATTTTTATATCCGGTTTAGTAAGTTTTTGCCCAGATAAAACTTCATAAGCCAAACGAAGAGCAGCCTCCATAACTCCTCCACTAGTCCCAAAAATAGTAGCAGCGCCCGTAGACATCCCAAGTACAGGATCAGGGTCTTGACTAGGCAAACTTCTAAAATCAATACCAGCCTTTTTAATCATATAAGCCAATTCTCTAGTATTAATAGTTGCATCTATATCTCTAAACCCACTATCTGCCATTTCTGGTCTAAGACCTTCATACTTTTTAGCAATACAAGGCATAATAGATACTGTATAAATCTTTTGACCAGGTGTATGAGTTTGGTGCGCACCATAGGTTTTAGCTAATGCACTCAACATACCAATAGGAGATTTACAAGTAGAAAGATATGGCAAAAGATCTGGATAAAAAGATTCACAAAACTTTACCCAACCAGGACAACATGAGGTAAACTGAGGTAGAGGCTTATCCTTACTTGGGTGTTTAATTCGCTCGATTAACTCGGTTCCTTCCTCCATAATAGTTAAGTCGGCAGCAAATTCATTATCCCAGATATAATCAAATCCAAGCTTTCTTAAAGCAGCATGCATTTTACCTCCTACATATGTACCAGGAGAATATCCAAAACATTCTCCAAGAGCATAACGAACAGCCGGGGCAGGCATAGAAACAACTACAGTCTCAGGATCCCTTAACTTCTCAAAAACTTCATCCACAAAAGAAACTCCCTCATAAATAGCCCCATAAGGACAGTTCGCTAAACACTGTCCACAATTCATACAAGCTGAAGGACTTAACACCTGGTGAATACCTTCTTCATTTATAGATTGAATAGCTCCCGTAGCACAATGCTCCTCACATTCTCCACATCCCTGACACTTTGTAGGATCTACTTGGACAAAATAAATATTATCTGGCTCTTCATGGTGTGGAGCATTATTTAAATAAATAACGTCTTCCATCTTCCTCATCGTTCCCTCCTTTTCTGGAATTATAGCGGATAAATCCACCGGCAAAACTTTAGGCTTTTCCTTAACTCTACAAGCAGCCATAACACCTCCTCAAAAAATTAAAGTACATAAAAAACCAATTGGTTTAAAAACAATTGAACAGATGCATAAAAAATATAAAAAAATATGTCAACACAGCTAATTATTTTTTTCTTGAATATAAAAAAATAAAATTTTTTTAGAAAAAGTGCTTGATAATTTTATGACGATTCCCTATAGAAAGATTTACGAGTAATACTATTTTTTAAAAAGTAATACTAAAATGAATAAAATATCTATAATTAGTTTTGGAGATGTTTTAAAAGGTGATTTTGGTGCTGGGTGTTATCTCATTGAGGCCCTAGCTCAAGAAAACCTGGCAAATAATATTTCTTTAATCTATCTAGCAGAAGAAGCTGTAAAGGCAGATATTTGGATCTTTAAGGCAGAATTAGCCATTATCGTTCAAGCTATTAATCTTGGATTAAAGCCAGGCAAAGTGCTTTATTGGGACTATAAAAACTTTAAACAACATCTTCCGTGGTTAGAGGATCAAGTAAAAACTATTTATCCCTTATCTCAAGCTCTTAACAGAATAAAATTAATAAACGGTTTCCCTAAAGAAATTAAGTTTATCTTTATTCAAACTAAACAACATAACTGTATTTATATTTCTAAAGAAGTATGTAGAGCCATGCGTTTAACAATAAAAATAATAAAAAAAGAATTACAAAAACAAAACATTTTACGAGCAAACAACAAAATCGAGCCAATTTATAATCTAACCTCTTTAAGCAAAGAAAAATCTTGGAGGTTTTAAATGAATAAAAGAATGGGAGTGATTGCTATTGTTATAAAAAACAGAAAAGTATCTAGCCCAAGAGTTAACACAATTTTATCAGAATATGGAGATATTATTATAGGTAGGATGGGAGTTCCATATAAAGAAAAAAAATTAAATGTTATAGCTTTAATCGTAGAAGCCAACACCGATCAAATAGGGGCTTTCACTGGTAAATTAGGAATCATTCCTCAGGTAGAGGTAAAGTCTATTTTAATAACAAAATAAATCCTTACTGTTTTAATAGGAGGTACAAGCAATAATGTTATCCCTGACAGAAAAAGAATGGAGAGAAAATCGGTTAATTAAGATCAAAAAGTGGGAAGAAAATTGTCCCTGGGAAGATTTTATTAACGACAAAACAATATTAACCATTCTGGGGAAAAAGAAAAAAACAGAGAAAAAAGAAATTTTAGATATAATTACCAAAGCCAAAGAAAACGCCCTCACAGGAGAAATGCTTTCCCCTGAAGAAGTAGCAGCTCTTTCCAACGTTCAGGATCAAGAACTATGGGAAGCTATTTTTGAAGCAGCTTACTGGATTAAATGTAAGGTCTATGGCAATAGGATTGTACTCTTCTCTCCTCTTTATATTTCTAGTCCTTGTGTAAACAATTGTGTTTATTGCGGCTTTAGAAACAGCAATCATTCCATTCAAACAAAAACTCTTACTCTAGAAGAATTAGAAGAAGAAATAAAAGTTCTTACTAATATGGGACAAAAACGACTGATTGTTGTTTATGGAGAACACCCAGCAAGCAATTACGAATATATCTGCCAAACAATAGAAAAAATTTACAGTATAAAAAATGGCAAAGGAGAAATTAGACGAGTAAATGTCAATGCTGCTCCTTTATTTGTTGATGAATACAAAGCAGTAAAGTCTGTTGGTATTGGCACATACCAAGTATTCCAAGAGACATATCACCACCCTACTTATAAAAAATTACATCCCCAAAACACTTTAAAAGGACAATATAAATGGAGACTATTTGCTCTACACAGGGCATTACAAGCAGGTATTGATGACGTAGCCATAGGAGCATTATTTGGACTTTATGATTGGCGCTTTGAACTTCTAGGTCTACTTTATCATGCTATGTCCTTAGAAAAAGAATTTGGAGTAGGCTCTCATACTATCTCTTACCCTCGTTTAGAGCCAGCAATAAACACCCCTCTAACTGGGAATTCTTCTTATCTTGTAAACGATGAAGACTTTAAAAAAATCGTGGCCATTATTCGTCTCATGTGCCCTTATACAGGTTCAATCTTAACAGCTAGAGAAGCACCAGCATTACGACAAGAAATAATCAAAAAAGGTGGTGTATCGCAAATGGACGCAGGCAGTAGAATTGCTGTTGGGGGATATACTGAAATACAAAAAGAACATATCCCTAACAAGCAACAATTTGTACTCCAAGATACTCGCAGTTTAGATGATTTTATCTACGACCTATGTAAAGACGGCTACTTACCTTCGTTCTGCACTGCATGTTATAGAGAAGGTCGTACAGGAGACAACTTTATGCCTTTAGCCAAACATGCCACTGTAAAAAATTTTTGTATTGGCAATGGAATTCTTACCTTTAAAGAATATCTTATGGATTATGCTTCTCCTAAAGTAAAGGAAATTGGAGAAAAGGTAATCATTCCCAACTATCTAAAATGGCTAGACGAGAATGTACCTCAAGCAGCTAAACAGGTCAGGCGGCTCCTAAAAGAAGAAGAAGCAGGTAAAAGAGATCAGCATTTATAAAAGGAATAGAAATATGGCTGATATTAAAAAATTATTAGAAACAAAGGCTCAAATAATATGCACTAAATTTGGCTTATCCAAGGTATATTTTACCCGACCTTTAGGAAATCGCCAGCATTTTTTAGGTGGATATGGGATCGAAATTTTTACTCGTCCTCAAAAAATAAATTTAACTAACAAGCTTACAATGTTTTTAGAAGGACATATATCTGAAGAAGCAATGCGAGCCTTACTTCAAGAAATAACTCCCTTTGCCAAGCAACTTACCAAGGAAATTTAAACCATGCGCATAGAACAAGACTTATTAGGCAAAAAACAGATTCCCCAAAATGCTTACTTTGGCATTCATTCTTTGAGAGCAAAAGAAAATTTTGCCTTATCAGGCCTAAAAATTCATCCTGAACTGATCAAGGCGCTAGCTCTAGTAAAAAAAGCCTGTGCAAAAACCAACATAGAACTAAATTATCTACCCCCAGATATAGGAGAAGCTATAATTACAGCTTGTGAAGAGATCATCTCTGGTAAGCTCCATAACGAAATAGTGGTAGATGCTCTACAAGGTGGCGCAGGGACTTCTACTAATATGAACATCAATGAAGTTCTTGCCAATAGAGCAATAGAAATACTAGGAGGAGAAAAAGGAAATTATAATCTTGTTCATCCCATTAACCATGTAAATCTACATCAATCCACTAATGATGTTTACCCTACAGCTGTTAAAATTGCTGCTATCACGCTATTATCCCACCTTGAAACAAACATTGCTAACCTACAGGAATCTCTACAAACCAAAGAAAAAGAGTTCTCTGACATAATCAAGATAGGGCGCACAGAACTTCAAGATGCGGTACCTATTACTTTGGGAGCAGAGTTTTCAGCTTATGCAGAGGCAATTGCCAGAGACAGATGGAGAGTTTTCAAATGTCAAGAAAGATTACGTGTAGTAAATATTGGAGGAACAGCCATTGGAACAGGACTTACAGCACCAAGAAAGTATATTTTCTTAGTCATTGAAAAACTACGAGAAGAAACAAACTTAAACCTTGCTAGAGCTGAAAACTTGATAGATTGCACTCAAAATCAAGATGCTTTTGTGGAAGTAGCAGGAATCCTAAAAGCTCATGCTGTAAATTTATTTAAAATATCGACAGATCTACGTTTAATGTCCTCCGGCCCAATAGCTGGATTTAAAGAAATAATTTTGCCCGCAGTTCAAGCTGGCTCCTCTATCATGCCTGGCAAAGTAAATCCAGTTATTTGTGAAGCAATTGGTCAAGTAGCCATTAAAGTAATGGCCAATGATTTTATAATCTCCCAAGTATGCCAAAATGGACAACTTGAATTAAATCCATTTCTTCCTTTACTTGCCCATGCACTTCTTGAATCATTAAGCCTTCTCAATCAAGCAAATAAAATCTTTAACAAAAAATGCATCCAAAAAATATCTGCAAATAAAAATATTTGTACATATTATGCATACAATAGCCCTGCAATTATCACTGCTCTCTTGCCCTATATAGGATATGAACAAGCAACTTTGATAGCTAGAGAAGCTCTAAATACCAAAAAGAGCGTTTTAAAGATAGTTCAGGAAAAAAAATTAATTTCAAAAGAAAAATTAGACTACATACTATCTCCAAAAGCAATGACTGCTCTTGGATATAAATTATGAGTTATAAAACAAGTATTAAATATGAACTCTAAATATAATTTCTTTAATTAAGATAATTGGTTAGGAAATTTTAAATATAATCTTAATTTTGAATAATTAGTTTGGTTAATAGTTATATGAAAAAAGGATTTTTTATTTAAATTTGACTAAGTAAAGACTTTTTACAATACCCCCTATTAGAATTGTTAGTGTTGTTTGTCTTAATGTATCAAATTTATTTTAAAGGAGGGGGACATGTCCAAAATAGGAGTATATGTATGTCACTGTGGTACAAATATCGGAGGGGTAATAGATGTGGAGGCTGTGCGTGCGTTTGCTGAAAAATTGCCCAACGTAGCGATAGCTAGAAAAGATTTATTCATGTGTTCTGACGCAGGCCAAGAGCTAATCAAGCAGGACATTAAAGAAGGCCTAATAGATAGGGTAGTAGTAGCAGCTTGTACTCCAAGAACTCATGAACCTATATTTCGAAATACATTAGAGTCTGCAGGATTAAATAAATATCTTTTTGAAATGGCCAACATCCGTGATCAAAATAGTTGGGTTCATTCCCACGATAAAGAGGGAGCAACTGAAAAAGCTAAAAAATTAGTTGCCTCAGCCGTAGCAAAAGTAGCCCATTTGACTCCTTTGGAAGAAAAATACGTAAAAGCAATTAACTCTGCTCTGGTAATAGGTGGAGGCATAGGAGGTATTTCTGCAGCTTTAGAGTTAGCAAACAAAGGTTATAAAACATATCTAGTTGAAACAAAGCCTTCAATTGGTGGAGTAATGGCAATGTTAGATAAAACCTTTCCTACAAATGACTGTTCTGCCTGCATACTTACTCCTAAAATGGTAGATGTGGCAAACCATCCTAACATCGAATTACTGACTTATAGCGAAGTAGAAGTAGTTGAAGGATATATAGGAAATTTTAAAGTTAAAATACGTAAAAAACAAACCTATGTTGATTGGGATAAATGTACAGGATGTGGGGCGTGTGTTGAAGTTTGTCCTGTCAAAATTCCTGATGAATTTAATTGTGGTTTAGATTCTCGCAAGGCAATTTATATTCAATTCCCTCAGGCAGTACCCAAAAAAGCAGTTTTAGATATAAAAAATTGTAAAAATTGTGATGGTCGTAAATATGGAGAAAAAACAAAAATTAGCAAAAAAACTGGTAACCCTATTTTAGCACCTTGCCAAAAGGTATGTCCGGCAGGAGCAATTAATAGGGATATTCCTTATAACCCTCATGGAGAAACCATAGAAATAGAAGTTGGCTCTATTGTAGTTGCCACAGGTTATAAGGTTATGGAAAAAAATTGGTTTAAAGAACTAGCTCCTCATTCCCCAAACGTCATTACTGCTTTACAACTAGAAAGACTTATTTCTGCTACAGGACCTACTGGGGGAAAACTTTTACGTCCCTCTGACAATAAAAAACCAAACACCATAACCTTTATTTCTTGTGTAGGTTCGAGAGATGAAAAATTTCATACCTATTGTTCAAAAGTATGTTGCATGTATATGATAAAGCAAGCAAGACTATTAAAAGAAAAATATCCTGAACTAAATATCAACATGCACTTCATTGATATTCGCACGCCAGGGAAAGGATATGATGAGTACTATACTGGCGCTCGACAAATGGGAATTAATATTTTCCGAGGGAAAGTAGGCGGTTTAGAAGCACTTCCAGGGGATAAGTTAAGAGTTATGGCTTATGACCTTGAAGCAGGAACGCCCCTTGAATATGAATCTGATTTAGTTATTCTAGCTACTGCAATTGAATTACCCAAAAGCAGTAAAAAATTAGCTCAAACCCTAGGGCTTCAATTCTGTGGGGCAAACTTTTTTAAAGAACTTCACCCTAAGCTAGGCCCAGTAGAAACATCTGTAGAAGGAATTTTTGTAGCAGGTTGTTGCCAAGGTCCAAAAGATATTCCTGATACAGTCTCCCAAGGTAAAGCTGCAGCCTCTGCAGCAGCAGATCCGCTAGCTATAGGCAGAGTCAAAATCGAGCCTATTATTTCTGAAGTCTATTCTGAACAATGTAGTGGTTGCGGCATTTGTATGCCACTTTGTCCTTATAGTGCTATTTCTCTGAAAAAAAATAAACATGGGCAATTTAGAGCCATAATAGAAGAAACTAGTTGTAAGGGATGTGGAGTATGTGCAGCAGCATGTCCATCTCAAGCTATAATCTTACATGGATACACTAAAGAAGCTATTTTCGCCCAAATAGCCGCTCTTACTATGGATGACGCTTAAACAGATTTTATTTGAGCTGGCATGAGTCTATCTATATTAAAACACACCCTGCCAGCTTATATAAACCAAGGGGGGTATTGCATTGTCAAAGGTAAACATTGAAGTAGTTGTTCCTACTACACCCACAAAAATTAATGACAAACTCATCCCCAAAAATACGCATAACCTAGTTAATATTGTAAATATATACATTTTTAAGGAGGTGAGCAGATGTCTTTTAAACCAAATATAGTTGGTTTTGCTTGTCAGTGGTGTACCTATGCAGGAGCAGACCTAGCAGGTAACTTAAGATGCCAATATCCCCCAAACACAAAATTAATTCGTGTTCCTTGTTCTGGGACAGTGGCTCCTGAATTTATCTTAGAAGCTCTTTTAAAAGGCGCAGATGCTGTTTTTGTAGGTGGATGTCACTTTGGAGATTGTCATTATAAAGAAGGTAATTACAAGACAGAGCGCAGAATAAAAAAGATGAAAGAAATTTTACCGGAACTTGGTTTTGAGCCTCAACGTTTAAGGTTAGAATGGATTTCTGGCGCAGAAGGTTACAAATTCGCTGAGGTAATGAAAGAGTATACGACACAAATACAACAATTAGGCCCAAATCCATTAAAAGGAGAAGAGTTACCCCAAGAAACAACTCCTGTTAAACTTTCTGTTGATGGCCAAGAAATCCAGACAAAAAAGAATACTACTATTGAAAAACTTTTAAAAGAACAGAATAAATCTTACTTTCTTCCTTATCACCTACCTCAACTAGCAGCAATAAAAAATCAAAATTGTCCTTTATTAAATATTGTAGAAGTTGATGGTCGCATAGTACACGCAAAAATGCTTAAAAACTTAATGGTTAAAGAAGGTATGGTTATTAAAACTAAATCCAGTTTAATAGAAAAAAAACTTAACGAAAGGTTAAGCTGGCTTAAAGAAAAAGACAATTGTTATCTAATCAAGAAGTTACAAGAACTTGTTATTTGTGAAGCAGAAAATGCAGGATTAATTTCCAAAGAAAAGATAAAAGAACAAAAAATTACAGGTTGGATTTCAGCCCCTTCTATTCTTTATGACCCTGAGCTCTGTATACGTTGTGGTAGCTGTGTAGACACCTGCAAAACAATACAGACTGCAGAGGCAATTGTCCTTGATAAGGAAAAAGGAATAATACTAGATGAGTCAAAATGTGTACGCTGTGGGCAATGTATTCATGCCTGTCCCATGGGCAAAGAAATAAATGCCGTAAAGGTATTTAAAAAAGCCTTTGGTTGTGAAACTTGTGCTTATTCTAGACCACTAGGTGCAATTAGAGAAATAGATCAAGTACAAGAAGTCATAAATGTTCTCCAAGATCCAGAAAAGTTTGTTGTAGTTGAATTTGCTCCTTCCATTAGAGCCAGCCTAGGAGAGGAATTTGGCCTGGAGCCAGGTAGTTTAGTAACCCATAAATTATATGCAGCGTTAAGAAAGGCAGGCTTTGACAAAGTATGGGATACCAATTTTACTGCTGATCTAACCATTATCGAAGAAGGTACAGAACTGATCTTACGACTTATAAAAGCAGGAATCTTAAGCAAAGATGAACTACCTCCAGACCTCAACATAAATGAACATGCCATAGAAGAGGTAAGCTCTGCCTTGCCACAATTTACCTCTTGTAGCCCCGGTTGGGTAAAATTTTGCGAAACCTTTTATCCAGAACTTATTCCTAATATATCTTCAGCTAAATCCCCTCAACAAATGCTTGGGCCCATAGCTAAAACATACGCAGCCAAAAAACTTGGGATCGATCCTAAAAAAATGGTTGTTGTTTCTATTATGCCCTGCACGGCCAAAAAATATGAACGAGAAAGAGAAGAAATGTGTGATGCCTTTAAATATTGGCAAGAAAAAGGTGAAGTAAACAATAAATTTCAAGATGTGGATTATGTTCTCACTACAAGGGAATGCGCCAAGCTTTTAAAAATTCTAGGAATTGATCTTAAAAAAATGCCCGAGGAAGAAGCAGATCCCTTAATCGGTAAATATACGGGTGCAGCAACAATATTTGGACGCACAGGCGGTGTTATGGAAGCAGCATTACGCACAGCTTATGAACTAATTACAGGCACTCCTTTAGAAAAATTAGAATTTGAAGATCTGGGATCCTTGGAGGGAATAAAAAAAGCATCTATTAAACTAGGTAACAAAGAAATTAAAGTAGCTGTAGCTCATGGGCTTAGCAATGCTCGTAAGATATGTGAATCTATCAAGCAGGGTAATGGTTTCAAAGATTACGTGTTTATAGAATTTATGGCTTGTCCTGGAGGATGTATTGGCGGTGGCGGACAACCTATTCCCACTAATCCAACAACTGTTAAAACCAGAACAACGGCTTTAAATACAGACGATAAAAAGTGTGCCTTAAGAAAATCTCATGAAAACCCTGAGGTCAAACAAGTTTATTCTGATTTTCTAAAAGAACCTGTAAGTAAGCTAGCGCATCACCTATTACATACCCAATACATTGATCGTTCTAAAAAAGAAGTATCTTAGTCCCCTCTCCTCAAGAAGTCAGGTTAATGGACCTGACTTCTTGAATATAAACCAAAGTTATACAATGACTAAAAAAGAATTAATATATCACTTGCAAAAAACTCCTCTCTCTCAACTGATACAAGAGGCTACTAAAATACGTCAGAAATATATTGGGAAAGATGTGTATATTCGAGGAATTATTGAATTTTCCAACTATTGCTGCCGTCATTGCCTCTATTGTGGACTGCGCAGTGCAAACAACAATATTAAACGTTATCGCATGCAGCCAGGAGAAATCATTCAACTTGCTCTAAATATGGCTAAACAGGGGGTAAAAACCATTGTTTTACAATCTGGAGACGACTTTGCTTATGATACAAAAACTATTGCTTCTATTATCAGCTCTATCAAACACAAAGCTGACGTAGCTATTACTTTGTCTCTAGGAGAAAGAGATTTGTCTGACTACGAATACTGGCGCAAAGCAGGAGCAGATAGATATCTTATGAAACACGAAACTGCGAACCCTATCTTATATGCTAAATTGCACCCTGGTAAAACATTAAAAGAGCGCCTATCTAGCTTAAAATTCCTTAAAAAGATTGGCTATGAAATTGGGCTAGGATGCATGGTAGGGCTACCTGGACAGACCATTCATGACCTGGCAGAAGATATTTTGCTTATTCATAAATTTCAAGCAGATATGGCAGGAATTGGACCTTTTTTACCTCAAAAAGATACGCCTTTGGGCAACCATTCTCCAGGAGATTTAAATCTAACCCTAAAAATAATCGCACTTATACGAATTTTAATAAAAAAAATTCACTTACCAGCCACAACAGCAATTGCAACACTTGACCCTCAGCAAGGTATAGTTTTGGCACTCCAAGCAGGAGCTAATGTTATCATGCCCGATTTTACTCCCCAAACCTACAGCTCAAATTATGCCATATACAATAACAAAACTCGAATTACTCTTGATTTAAGCAAAGTATTTATCTCAAAAGCTAAACGAAAATTCAATAAAGGAAAAGGAGGTTCTTTGAGGTGCAAAAAACCCCAAAAGGTTTAAGACTTCACATAGGCATTTTTGGTCGAAGAAATGTAGGTAAATCTTCTCTTTTAAATGCCATAACTTCTCAGTCCATTGCTATTGTCTCAGACACTCCTGGCACAACTACGGATCCTGTAGAAAAAAGCATGGAACTTTTGCCCCTTGGTCCAGTTGTTTTTATTGATACAGCAGGTATAGATGACATAGGGGCCTTAGGAGAAATGCGGATACAAAAAACAATGCAAACTCTTGAGCGCACGGATTTGGCTATCCTAGTTACTGAAACAAACATCTGGGGAGAGTTTGAAGAAAAAATTAAAAATATTCTGCAAAAACAAAAAATACCTTTTGTTGTGGTTTTTAATAAAACAGATCTTGAACCTATAAATGCAACTCTCCAGCAAAAACTAGAAACAGCGGGAATACCTTTTATTGGTATATCAGCTACAAAAAAAGAAGGGATAAAAGAACTAAAAGAACTTCTTTTGCAAACTACACCTCCAGATTGGTTTAACCCTCCTACTCTAATAGGAGACCTTGTTTCAGCAGGAGAATTGGCAGTGCTAGTAGTTCCTATTGATTTACAAGCTCCAAAAGGGCGACTAATCCTGCCCCAAGTTCAAACGATTCGAGATATTCTAGATAATGATGCCTATTGTATAGTAGTTAAAGAAAGAGAACTTAGAAATGCATTGCAACGATTAAATCGCGATCCAAAACTTGTTATTTGCGATTCTCAGTGTGTATTAAAAACTGTAGCAGACACTCCCAAAAATGTATGGGTGACTACCTTTTCCATTATTATGGCTAGATTTAAAGGAGATTTAGCCATTTTTTCCCGCGGATTAAAAGCCATAGAGCAACTTCAACCACACGATAAAGTCCTTATTGCTGAGGCCTGTACCCATCATCCCTTGGCAGATGATATCGGTAGAGTAAAAATCCCTCGCTGGCTCCAACAATATACAGGAGTACATATTCAATGCGATATTTGCGCAGGAAAAAATTTCCCTGAACATCTGGAAGAATACAAGCTCATTATACACTGTGCTGCCTGTGTTTTAAATCGGCGAGAAATGTTAACTCGTATTTATAAAGCTCGAAAAAAAGGAGTTCCTATTACTAATTATGGCTTAACAATATCTTACCTCCAAGGAGTCATTCATCGTTGCCTTGAGCCTTTTCCCTACGCTCAATTATGTTTAAAAAACTAAATATTAAAAAGAGATACAAATATTTACTTAAATTTGACCTATAAAACTATCTAGAATATAATAAAATTCTTCTTTTTCAAGCACAAATCAAAAACTCTATAGAATTAATAAGGATCTAAGCATGCCTAAAAAAATAATCCTATATTCTATTATAGCCTCTATTTTTACTATTATTCTCAAGTTAATTGCTGCCTATCTCACAAACTCGGTAGCTATCTTTTCAGATGCATTAGAGTCTTTTATCAATTTAGCAGCTAGTATTGTAGCATATATTGCTCTTAAAATTACAGAAAAACCTGCAGATAACACTCACTCTTATGGATACTCTAAAGTAGAATACTTTGCCAGCGGTTTAGAAGGTGCCCTTATTTTAATTGCGTCTATTAGTATATTCGGCTCTGTGGTTCATAGGATTGTTCATCCTTCCCCTCTGCTTCAGCCCAATATAGGGATTGTTTTAATTGTTATTAGCACATTACTTAATTTTGTTGTAGCTCTTATTTTATTAAAAGGTGCAAAACGCTTTGACTCTATTGTTCTAGAAGCAGATGCTAAACACCTATTAACTGATGTCGCCACAAGCCTAGGAGTATGTATTGGAGTAGTTATTGCTTTTTATTATCCTAAGCTAAAATTATTGGATCCTATTATCGCCTTGATAGTTGCCATAAATATCCTAAAGTCTGGATATGATCTTTTAAAAACATCTTTTTTTGGTTTAATGGATAGGGCCTTGCCTTTAGAAGAACAACAAGATATTCTAAATGAGGTTATACATTATAATCCCAAATTTAAAGTACATAATCTGCGTACTAGAAAATCTGGAGCCAAAAGATTCATTGAATTTCATCTTTTGCTGCCAGGGAAAAAAACTGTCCAAGAAGCACATGATATATGTTGTACTTTAGAAAACAATATTAAAAAAAAATTTCCTTTAAGTGAAATAACCATTCATATTGAACCAATAGAAGATAAACGCTCATGGGATGCAAAAATTTAAAAGGGAGGTCTAAGTGAAAGGCATTATTCTAGCAGGCGGTTCAGGAACACGATTATATCCTCTTACTTTAAGCATAAGCAAACAACTCTTGCCTGTATATGACAAACCAATGATTTACTATCCTCTATCTGTACTCCTGTTGGCAGGAATTAAGGATATTCTTATTATCTCTACCCCTAGAGACTTACCTCGTTTTAAAGAACTCCTTGAAGACGGATCTATGTTAGGAGTAAAATTTTCTTATATAGAACAACCAAGGCCAGAAGGATTAGCTCAAGCCTTTATTTTAGGAGAAGAGTTCATTGGCCAAGATAGCGTTTGCCTTGTATTAGGAGACAATATAATTTATGGAGAAGGATTATCTACAGTCTTAGAAGAATGTGCTCAACTTAAAAATGGTGGAATCATTTTTGGATATCCAGTAAAAAATCCTCAACGCTATGGAGTAGTAAACTTTGATTCCAAAGGAAATGTATTAAGTATTGAAGAAAAGCCTGTTAAACCGAAAAGTAAATATGCTGTGCCAGGGATCTATTTTTATGATAATGAAGTAGTCTCCATAGCCAAAAAAGTAAAACCGTCAGCAAGAGGTGAACTAGAAATAACCGATGTAAACAATGCTTACCTTAAAAAAGGAAAACTAAAAGTAAAACTATTAGGCCGAGGATATGCCTGGCTCGATGCAGGCACTCATGCCTCTTTACATCAGGCCTCCAGCTTTATTCAAGCTATCCAAGAAAGACAGGGCTTTAAAATAGGAAGCATAGAAGAAATTGCTTACCGTAAAGGCTATATCAATAGAGAAATTCTTTTGCAATGGGCCAAAAAATATTCAAAAAATGAATATGGAGATTATCTAAAAAATATCTTAGAAGAAGACTCTAAACATTTACTACTTTAATTCTAAATCTCCTCTCCTTCCCTCTTCTTATCTGTTTTAATAATAAAAAAATAAAACTCTCTTCAATTAAGTTTAAATTAAAAACTATATCAATTTTATTTTTTTTTAATTTAAGAAAGACTTTGGGCCTATATTTAGTTAACATCTACTAAAAAATAATAAAGGAGGAGAACAATGAACTTAGCTTCCACTTTAAACCTGATTCAAAATTGGCTAACTCTATATGCATTAAAAGCTATTGTGGCCATCGCAATTTTTTTTATAGGCAAATGGCTTGCTCGCAAACTCACTAAAGCATTGTTAATTGTTTTAAACAAAAAAGGAATGGATATTACCGTCATAAATTTTGTCGAAGGGATATTATATTATTCTCTTTTAGGAATTGTTTTAATTATCACAGCCAGTCAATTAGGCATAGAAACAACTTCTTTCATAGCTATTCTCGGCGCAGCAGGTTTGGCTGTAGGTCTTGCCTTAAAAGATTCCCTTTCTAATTTTGCCTCTGGAATAATGTTAGTAATTTTTAAACCTTTTCGAGTAGGAGATGTAATAAAAACCAATGGCATAATAGGGACGGTACAAAAAGTTTCTATATTTAATACTATTTTACATAGCCCTGACAATCAAAAAATCATCATTCCTAATAGTAAAATAACTACTGATAACATAACTAACCTTACAGCTAACGATACAAGACGCATAGACATGACCATTGGTATTGGATATGAAGATAACATAAAAAAAGCCAAGGAAATACTTACCCAAATTATCTCTGCTCATCCTAAAATACTTAAATTTCCTGAACCAATAATAGCTGTTTCAGAGCTCGCTGATAGTAGTGTAAACTTTGCTGTTAGGCCCTGGGTTAAAACAGAAGATTATTGGAACGTATATTTTGAATTGATAGAAAAAATTAAAACAACCTTTGATGCTCAAGGAATCTCAATCCCTTATCCTCAACAAGATGTACACCTGTTTTTAAAAAACAGTCCTACTTCATAAAAATATTTTAAAGGGAAAGAGTTTTGAATACCTCTTTCCCTTTTATTCTTTCTATCTTTACCACCCTTCTAACTTCGCCCACTTATTAATATTGCAACTATTTTAGAAAGTACGTTTTCTAACAACCACAAAAGTTTAGTGTCTTTATCTATTATCAAACTGACAATAATGCTTTATATTAATTCCCTTATCTACAAATACAGCACTTTCTGCTATATTTGTAGCCAAATCTGCTATCCTTTCAAATCTACGAGTAATATTAATAGCCTGAACTGAACGTTCAATAGCAGGTGTTTCTTCTGTCATATACTGAATAATATATTTAGTAATTTGAGAGTTTAATTCATCAATCTCATAATCCATTTTACAAACATCTATAGCTAAATCTGCATTAGGTTGAAAAAAAGAACTTACAGCTAAGTCTAGCATTCTTGCTGATTTTTCTCCCATAACCTGGATTCTTTCATAAAATCCTAAAACAGGTTTACAACTAAGCATAATAGTAGCTTCAGCAATATTTGCACATTCATCTCCTATTCTTTCTAAATCTACAGCTATCCTCATACATCCTAAAATAAAACGTAGATCTCTAGCCACTGGTCCCTCTAAGGCAAGCAATCTCAAGGCTTGTTCATCTATTTTAACTTCTGACTCATTAATATCTTGATCGCTTTCAATAACTTCTTGTGCTAAATCAGCATCTAGTAAAGCAAAGGCCTTACATACTTTTTGTAAAGATTGTTTTACTTCTGAAACCATTGTTAGAACATTTTCCTTTAAAACTTCTAATTCTTGTTGCAAATGTGTAGTCATATTTATCTCCTAACCAAATCTACCTGTGATATATTCTTCTGTTTGCTTCTCTTTTGGTCTAGTAAATATTACATCAGTTGTATCTGCCTCTATTAATTTCCCCATATAAAAAAATGCTGTTATATCAGATACTCTTGCCGCTTGCTGCATATTATGGGTAACTATTATAATAGTAAATTTTTCTTTTAACTCAAAAATAAGCTCTTCTATTTTTTGCGTAGCAATAGGGTCCAAAGCAGAAGCAGGCTCATCCATCAACAATACCTCTGGTTCCACTGCAAGTGCCCTAGCAATACAAAGACGTTGCTGTTGTCCCCCTGAAAGGCCTAAAGCTGAGGTCTGTAACCTGTCTTTTACTTCACTCCACAAAGCTGCCATTTTCAAGCTTTCTTCTACTCTATAAGCAATAAATTCTTTATCCTTAATACCATTTACCTTTAATCCATAAGCAACATTTTCAAAGATAGACTTTGGAAAAGGATTTGGCTTCTGAAATACCATTCCCACTTTACGCCTAATCTCCACAACATCTATTTTTGGCCCATAAATATCTACTCCGTCTAGAGTAAGTTCGCCTTCTAATCTTGCCTCAGGGATAAGATCATTCATTCTATTAATACAGCGCAAAAACGTGCTCTTACCACATCCAGAAGGACCTATCAGGGCTGTAACTTGATTTTTAAACATATTTAAAGAGATATTATGTAAAGCCTGAAAATTTCCATAATAAAAATTAATATTTTTAGCTCTAATCTTTACTTCCCTGTCCATAAAACAATCACCTACCTAGTTATTTCTCTTTGGCAATGAAAACCACACAATACATCCATATCCTAGCTCCTTAATTGGACTTTCTACCCAAATTCTTCCCCCTAAATTATGAACAAGATGCCTACAAATAGAAAGACCTAACCCTGTACCTTTTATTCCCTTTGCCACATATTTTTTTACCTGATAAAATCGCTCGAAAATTCTATCTTGTTCCTCATGAGGAATACCTGGCCCATTATCCCATATTCCTAACCATATTTCATGTTTGTACTGTTTAAAGATAGCCTTAATTTGTGCATTTTTATCTGGGACAAACTTAATACTATTGTGAATTAAATTTTGAAATACATGTAATAATGACTCTCTATCTGAGATAAGTTCTATTTCTTTATCAATCATATTTACAAATTTAATATCTTTTTGCTTGATTAAGTGTTTTACACTTTCCCATGACTTTTCTACTATTTTATAAATATTTATATTTTCAAAAATAAATTCTTCTTTACCTGATTCTATCCTAGATAATTTTAGAATATCATCTAAAAGATAATTCATTTGTTCTGCATTTCTTAAAATAACTCTTAACATCTCCTTTCCTTTCTCTTTAAATATTTTATCACTATCAAGCAAAGTTTCTGTATATCCTCGTATAGAGGTTAAAGGTGTTCTAAGTTCATGTGATGCATTTGCTATAAAATCTTTACGCATACTCTCAACTCTTTTAAGTTCAGAAATATTATGAAATACTACAATTGCTCCTAAATCTGTCGCTTTTTTAATTACTATAATATTAACATTGTAAAACTCTTTATCAATGCGTATTTCTAAATTTTTAATATTTATCTGTTGCTGTAGAGCTTTTTGACAAGATTGATGCAAATTTGTATCTATTGTAATTTCTAAAAGACTTTTTCCTACATAATTTTTCATATTAGGAAAAATTTTTTCAAAAGCCTTATTATATTGAACTACTTTTCCTTGCTTATCTAAAGCTACAACTCCAGCATCTATACCATTTAAAATAGCCTCGACCTCTATTTTTTGTTTAGAAATAGTTGCCACATATTGCTCTATATTATTGGCCATTTCATTTACTGCTTCCACCAAAGGTTCAAACTCTTTTGCAGGCGAATTATAAATCCTTCTACTAAAATCCCCTTGTCCAATGGCCTTAGCTACGGTCACAAAACGATTAAGCCTCTTAAAAAAACTAGCTCCAAAAATATAAACTAACAACCCAGACAACAATAAGGATGCAATTGTAATGCCCCATATATTCTTTTTAATACGTCCTAAAACCACAGCTACTGTAGAATAAGGACGGGCAATTCGAAGATATCCTTTAGGTAATCCATGAGATGAATTTATTTTTCTAGCATAATAGATCAATTTTTTATGGATAGTTCCACTAAAACGAATACTCATTCCCTCTTTTTTAGTTCTTGCCTGAACAATCTCGGGTCTAGAAGCATGATTATCGAGTTGTTTAATTCTCTTTTTATCTACTTCAGAATCAGCAATTACTATCCCATCTTCTGTAATATATGTTATTCTATCTTGAATAACTTTCCCTATTTTTTTAATAAAAGTATCAAAAAATTCTTTGTCTTTTTTGAAGTTACATTTTTCTAAAATAAACTGTACACTATTAATTTCTTTTTTTACATTATATATCACATCTCTTTGGATCTCTTTTTGTAGCAAATCTAAAAAATAAGTGCTTGGTAAGAAAAGTGTTATTAATATAACAGACCAAAACAAAAATATTGTTTTTAATTTTAAACTCATTACTCTATCCCAATTTAAGTTTATATCCCATGCCTCTAACCGTTTCTATTACATCTGCATACGAACCCATTTTTTTTCTAAGTCGTCTAATATGAGTATCTACTGTTCTAGCATATCCTTCAAAGTCATATCCCCATACCCTGCTTAAAAGTTGCTCTCTTGATAAAACCTTGCCATCAGCAACAATTAACTCTGTTAAAAGTTTAAACTCTGTTGAAGTAAGTTTTACTTCCTTTTGATCCACCCAAAACTGCATTTTTTCCTTATCTAACTTTAAACCATCATAAGTCCACACTTTGTTTGTTAAAGGTTCTTGTTGACGCCTCAAAATAGCTTTTATTCTCAGCACAAGTTCTCTAATACTAAAGGGTTTTACCACATAATCATCTGCTCCAAGTTCAAAGCCTACTATTCTATCCACTTCTTCTCCTTTAGCAGTAAGCATAAGTACAGGAATTGAGGCTGTCTCTGGATCTTTTTTTATTTCTTTGCACACCTCTAAGCCATCTATACCTGGCAACATTAAATCTAAAATAAGTAAATCAGGATGGATTTTTTTTATCTTTTCTAAAGCTTCAATACCATTCGAGGCTAAATAAACTTCAAAGCCTGCCTGTTGCAAATTTAAATCCAAAAGATTTAAAATATCTGGCTCATCCTCTACAATTAAAATCTTTTTCATAAATATTATCCACGTTAATATTTTTTCTGCATTTTTGCTCTATAGTAAATAGCAATGAAGTTCATTCCAAAAATTAAGGTAATTAAAACCAAAGCAGTACCATATTGAAGGGGTCGTGTTTTTTCTATTTCGGTACCTGCAGTTGCTAAAACATAAATATGATAAGGCAAGGCCATAACTGGTTCCAAAATAGAACTTATCAACTTAGGTGAATAAAACACAGCAGCAGAGTACATAATAGCAGCTGTCTCGCCTGCTGCCCGACTAAGACTTAAAATAGCTCCTGTAAGAATTCCTGGCAATGCAGCTGGCAAGACCACTTTATATATGGTCTGCCATTTTGTTGCTCCAAGCCCCAAAGAGGCCTCACGATACGTAGAGGGAACAGCTTTTAAAGCCTCTTCTGTGGCGCTTATAACAACAGGCAAGGTTAAAAAACCTAAGGTGAACATACCTGTTAATAGACTAACTTTAAACTTTAACTGGGTAGCAAAAAAAGCCAAGCCAAATAACCCAAAAACAATAGAAGGAACTCCTGCCAAATTATTTATCCCTAGCCTAATTAATCTCAACAACCTTCCAGGCCTTGCATATTCATTTAAATAAATAGCGGAACCAATTCCTAAAGGAAGAGCAACTAACATAGCTCCAAAACTCAACAAAAAAGTACCTATAATACAAGGCATTATTCCACCTTGTGTCATCATATTTTTAGGTGGTTGGGTTAAAAATTCCCAAGAAATAGCAGAAATACCGTTTATTATTAAAAAGTATATTAAAATACCTAAAGCCAATGCATTAACAAAAGCTGCACACCTAAGCAAACCAAAACAAAACCCTTGAGTAATCTTTTTACTATGCATTTATGCTCCTAATAGTTTCCCTTTTTATAGAGTTGCCACCCCTACTTGTCTGTATTTATGAGAAATGTGATCTGCAACCATATTAAATAATAAAGTAAAAATAAATAAAACAATACCAATTGCAAAAAGAGCGTAATAATGTTCGCTTCTAAAAGGAGCTTCTGCCATTTCTGCGGCAATACTAGCAGGCATAGGACGCACAGGGTCAAAAATACTTTCTGGAATCATTGCTGCTCCACCTGCTACCATCAACACTACCATGGTCTCTCCTATGGCTCTAGACATTCCCAAAATTACTGATGTAATAATACCTGATAAAGATGCAGGAATTATGACTCTAACAATTGTCTGCCAATGCGTAGCCCCAAGAGCTAAAGAACCCTCTTTTAATTCTCTAGGAACGCTAAAGATAGCATCTTCTGAAATGCTACAAATAGTAGGGATAGACATAAATGCCAACATTAACGAGGCATTAAATAAATTTAAACCTGTAGCTAAATCAAAATAGTCTTGTAAAAAAGGAGCAACCACAACCATACCAAAAAAACCAATTACTACAGAAGGCATTGCAGCTAACAATTCTACTACAGGTTTAACAATATTACGCAGTTTAGGGCTGGCAATTTCTGCCAAATAAATAGCTGTCATTATCCCTAATGGCACTGCAATAAAAGAAGAAAGCAGGGTTACTAATACAGAACCTACGATTAAAGGAAAAATGCCAAAATCAGGAGGCTCAGAAGTAGGATACCAATAATTTCCAAACAAAAACTTTTTTACAGAAACATATTTAAAAATAGGCAGACCTTCTTTAAACAAAAAAAACATTATTAAACCTAAAATTACAACAGAAACCAAAGCAATCCCAAAAAAAATACCTTTAATTAAATTGTCTTTTTGTTTTCTAGATAACATTTTCTACCCACATTAACTATTAAAAATAGGGCAAGGCAATTATTTCCCTGCCCAAGTAGTTTTAAATTAATATAAAGGAATATAGCCAACTTCTTTAACTAACTTTTGTCCTTTGTAGGGATTTATAACATATTGAATAAATTTAGCCACATCTCCCTTAGGCCACCCATTAGTAAACATAAAAAGAGCTCTGGCTACTGGATAAGTTCCATCTAAAGCTGTAGCAGGAGTTCCCAAAATACCGTTCACCTTAACTTGCTTTAATTCCTTATTTAAATATCCTAAGCCTATATATCCAATAGCATATTTATTTTTAGCCACTGCTTGAGCTACAGCACCATTAGAAGCCTGTAATTGAGCACCAGGATAAACCCTAGCCTTATGTAAAACCTTTTTCTCCCAAACTTCATAAGTCCCAGAAGATGTATCTCGAGAAATTACAACAATCCTTCTATCTGGACCTCCAACTTCTTTCCAATTTCTAATTTTACCTGTATAAATAGCCTTAAGCTGCTCAAGGCTCAAATTAGATATAGGATTAGAAGGATGCACAACAGGGATAATACAGTCATAGGCTACTGCAAAAGGAACTGGATAGCGGCCATTTTTTACTGCTCTTTCAATTTCTTTTTGTTTAATAAATCTAGACGCATCTGCAATATCTGTAGTGCCATCAATTAAAGCTTTTATCCCATTGCCAGATCCTCCACCAGAGAGAGAAATACTTATGTTAGGATATTCCTTCATAAATTGCTCTGCTACTTTTTGTGCAATTGGCAAAACAGTTGTAGAACCTTTAATTTGAATAGATCCTGCCCATGCAGAGACAGTGAACAAAAAACAACTTAGCATAACAAAAAATAATTTTTTCATTGATAACCTCCTTTGTATTTTGCTTGTCCAAGTCTATAAGAAGATTATGTTACATTTTTATGACAAAACCTTGATCTTTAAATGACAAAAATATCCATTTTTATTAATAAGGAGAGAAAATGTTTGTTCTAGAAAACAACTCTTGAAATAAAATAGGCTATGATATAGCCTCGCCTTTGCAAATCGTTAAAAAAACAACTTCAAAAATTGCCAAAAAAAAGAGAAAATAACCCAACCCAACGAATACATTTGTTGTATCATTTAAACCCAAAGTAAGGAGAAAAGCTATGCAAATATTAGAAATAAGAACTACTCAAAGAGAAGAATTAAAAGATATCACTCATCTAATCTCACAAGAAATAAAAAAACAAAATTGGCAAGATGGAATTCTAACCATATTTAGCCCCCATACAACTGGGGGAATTACCATCAATGAAGGAGCAGATCCTTCTGTTGCTCAAGATATTATAAAAACATTAAAACGCGTCATCCCTTTAAACTGGGACTATAGCCACCTGGAAGGCAACTCTGACGCCCATATAAAAACATCGTTAATAGGCTCATCTGAACAAGTCATCGTATCAAATGGAAAAATTATGTTGGGGACTTGGCAAAAAATTTTTTTTGCGGAATTCGATGGGCCAAGAAACAGAAAAGTATGGCTTCAGTTTATAAAAAATTAAAAAGTCTATTTATTATCTAAATAAAGTACCTGTTGAGCCATTCGTTAAAATACTGTTGAGCTCTTAAAGCATAGGCTTTTTTACGCTCTTTTTTTCTAAGTTTCTTTTTTATGGCAGGGAAAAGTCCAAAATGAATATTAGAGGGTTGAAAACGTTTTTGTTCAGTTTGAAGGTGCTTTAATAAAGCTCCAAAGGCTGTTTCTGGAGGAGGAAAAGGAAACATTTGGTTTTTCATTTTATATCCAACAATTAGACCCACTAACAAACCACAGGCAGCAGATTCTACATAACCTTCTACTCCTGTTATCTGCCCAGCTAAATAAATAAAAGGCTTTTGTTTCAAAGAAAGATCATGGTTCAAAACTCTAGGGGCATTCACAAACGTATTTCTATGAATACTTCCTAAACGTAAAAACTCTGCCTGTTCCAAACCTGGCAACATCCTAAAAACTCGCTTCTGTTCGGGATAAGTAAGTTTGGTTTGGAAGCCGACTAAATTAAAAGCTGTTTTTTCCCTATTTTCTGGACGTAACTGCACCACTGCAAAAGGTTGTTTACCTGTATTTGGATCTATTAACCCAACAGGCTTTAAAGGACCAAAAGCCAAAGTTAAGTCGCCTCTTTCAACCATTTCTTCTATAGGTAAGCACCCTTCAAAATGTAATTCTTTTTCAAACTCTTTAGGCTGAACTTTTTTAGCATTTTTTAATTCTTCAATAAACGCAAAGTATTGCTCTTTGGTAAGGGGAATATTTAAATAATCTTTTTCTTCAGGATTATAACGAGAAGCCCAAAAAACCTTAGAGAAATCTATAGAATCTGCACTTACTATAGGAGCTATCGCATCATAAAAATATAATTCTCCACCTGAAAGTACTTTTAGTTCTTTTGCTAATTCTTCTGAAGGCAAAGGCCCTACTGCAAGAATTACACTATCAAATTCTTGTAAAAAAGGATCGTCCAAAGATTTTAGTTCATACGTCTTAATTTGAATTAAAGGAGAGGTTTCAAGTTGTTTGGTAATATATTTAGAAAAAAGTGTTCTATCTACAGCCAAAGCCTTGCCTGCAGGCACCTTGGTTTTATCAGCAGCCTCTAAAACAAGGCTTTCTAATTGACGCATTTCCCATTTTAATAATCCCACGCCAGAAGTTAAATCTTCGGAACGAAAAGAATTAGAGCAAACCAATTCAGCAAAAAAAGGTTCCTTATGGGCTAAGGAAAATTTATTGGGCTTCATATCTATTAAAACCACTTCTATACCTAAACGAGCTAATTGCCATGCAGCCTCACTCCCAGCCAAGCCACCTCCAACTACAAGTACTGCCATTTTTATTCCCTTACTTTTTAAATCTAAGTTTAAAAATTATTTTTTAAATCAATCTCAAATACTTTCTTAACCAGTTTTACCTAACTCTACAACTCTTAAATATCTACATTGTCCCCCAACAAAAAGCTTTCATCTAACTAGTTACGCTAGATGCAACCATTTAATTAACTACAATTTTCATCTCCTTCAATTAATATCTCAAAACTATTTCCCTATTTTCTACTCTTGCTTAAAAAATAACCTCTTGTTAAAGATATTTTTATGTTGGAAATAAGCGGGCTAAACGTATCTTTTCTTAACCAAGGGGGAAAAAATCTTCCTGTATTACGAGATATTACTCTAAAAATGCAAAAAGAAGAGTCCCTTGCTCTTATCGGGGAATCTGGATGTGGGAAGACAATCTTAGCTTTATCTATTGTAAAATTATTGCCTCCAGAAGCAAAGATTTGCCAAGGAAAAATTTCCTTTTTGGGACAAAATTTAATTAATTACAAGGAAAAACAACTACTCCAAATACGGGGAAAACAAATTGGGTTTATTTTCCAAGATCCCATGACTGCCTTAAACCCTGTTTTTAAGGTAGGAGAACAAATAGGAGAAACCCTCTGCTATCATTTTAAATTATCGAAACTCCAAGCTAAAAATAAAGTTTTAAATCTCTTTGAAAAAATAGGCTTTAATGAGCCAAAACGTATCTATAATTCTTATCCTCATGAACTAAGTGGGGGTATGAGACAAAGAGTAGTAATAGCTTTAGCAATCTGTTGTAATCCAAAACTTATTATAGCAGACGAACCTACTACTGCCCTAGATGTCACTATCCAGGCCCAAATTCTAGATTTGCTTTCTAAAATAAAAAACAAACAAAAAAGTGCTATTTTATTTATTTCCCATGATTTAAGTCTAGTCTCAAATGTCTGCCAAAGTTTATGTGTTATGTATTTAGGTCAAATTATAGAACAAGGAAACTTAGAAGTTATCTTAGATAATCCTCTTCATCCCTATACCCAAGGGCTTTTAGAAGCTTTGCCTCTTTTGGAAAAAGACAAAGAACTAAGCCCTATTCCAGGAACTATCCCTCCTCTTTCCAAAATACCAAAAGGATGTGCTTTTCATCCCAGATGCAAACACAAACTTGCTATATGTGGTAAAAAAAATCCTCCTGATATTAAATTCAATAATCTTCAAAAAGTAAAATGCTGGCTTTATAGGTAAAAAATGTTAGAAATAAAAAATTTAAGCAAAACTTATGAACAAAAAAAATTTTTAAAAACCACACGCCTTAAAGTTTTAACAAATATAAATTTATATATTAAACAAGGTGAAATATGGGGTTTAGTAGGAGAATCTGGTAGTGGAAAAAGCACTCTGGCGCGAATAATTGCTGGTCTAGAAGCTCCAGATACAGGTTCTATTGTACTTGAAAACAAAACTATTTCTTTCCCAAGAAAATCTATGCCACATATTATCCAAATGGTTTTTCAGGATCCTTTATCTTCTTTAAACCCTAAACAAAAAATAAAAAATATTTTAGATGAACCCCTTAAACTAAACACCAACTATCCCCATAAAAAACGTCTACAAATAATTAAAAGCTGGTTAAAAAACGTAAATCTGTTGGAAGAATCTTTAGAAAAATACCCTCACCAATTTAGTGGTGGGCAAAGACAACGAATTGCTCTTGCCCGAGCTTTTATTTTGCAACCTAAACTCATTATTTTAGACGAACCTGTATCTGCACTTGATGTATCAGTACAAGCACAAATTCTACTCCTCTTAAAACAACTTCAAAAACAATATAAAACAACTTATCTTTTTATCTCGCACGATTTAGCCGTAATAAGGTACTTGGCCACAAAAGTAGCTGTCATTTACAAAGGACATATCTTAGAACAAGGACTTGCCAATGAAATATTCTCCTCTCCTGCTCACCCTTATACAAAACTTTTACTTTCCTGCGCACCTAAATTAAAAGGTAAAATTTCTAGAATTCTCTTCAAAAAACACACAAAAATCTCTTCCCACCAAAATATCTGCCCTTTTGTAGATAAATGCCCTGTAAAAAAAGAACAATGTCTTCAAAATATACCTAAATCAATTCAACTCTCTTCTACACATAGCTATGTGTGCCTCTATAAATAATCCTACAATACTACCCCTTATAGAAAGCAAAGAACAGTTAAAAATCGTATATTTATTAAAAATAAATTCTATTATGCTCAATCTACACTTTTTATCCATTAAGCAGGCTACTTTCATTATTAAACAGTGTTTACAACTTAATATTAAACCTTTTCTATTTAAAAACTGGACAAAAAAGGATTTACAAAAAATTTGTCATCTTACTAACATAAAAAAAATAGAGTTTGTCTGCCCTATAGAATACAAAAAAATATTTCAACAATTTAATATTGAATATAACCCTTTTATAAAAAACATAAGCGAACTAATTTATTTTAAAAATTACAAGACTATATTTCTAAGTCCAATTTGCAATTTAGATGACATCAAAAATTTATTTAACAAAAATCTAAAAACTTCCATTTTAATACATGGCAAATATTGTGCATTCTTAGATCCAAAAACAACTTCTTGTAAAATAAATTTACACGCTCCTTGTACTGACTTTGGTCTGATGCACCTAGTTAAAACTATAAGACAAGCTAAGTATTGGGTTATAAATGGAATTGGTCAACCAATAACAAAATTCTATTACTGGCTATTAATCTATTTAACTTGGAGAGATAAATCTAAAAAAGAAGCAGAAAAATTAACCCCTAAACTACTTCAATTAGGAGCAAGTTTCAAACCTTCTTCTTATTTTTTCTTACCTCAAAACCCAAAACCACTTTTTCTAAATCTAAAGCAAAGACTTGAGCCAAATTATCTGGGACAAGTAAAAGGTACGTCTAAGCAACGCTATCTCTGCCCAAGGCAACCCCTTTATCCTAAAGACAGTATTATTATTTATCCAAATAACCTAAAACCTATCTTTTTTTCTATTCCTAAATATATCCCTCCTAGAGGACGTTTAAACCTACCCTCAAACATACCTCTAAAAAGCGCTGCATACCTCTTAGAAACCTATCCACTGGAACTACAAAAGGCGCTTCAAAAATGTAAAATTTAATTATATTTTGTTTTATTGGCCCTATTTTTGCTTTTATTTTTTACATGAAAAAGATTTTTCTTACCCTATTAAGCATTGTACTTATAAACGGATGTACTTATAAAAGTAAACATATAGTAGATAATAACCCTATCTGGATGTCCTATCCATATATATATGGTCCGCCAATAGTGCAAAAATCTTGTGCTCCTCTTTATTTTTATCCACGCAAGACAAAAAAAAATTCCTCAACAACTGCTATTTTCTTCCCTTTTTACTGCGGACAACAACCTAGAGATTTTCAACTTGAAACAAGAATGGGACAAATATTTTTTCGCATTTGGCAAGGAGAAAAAATATTTCCTAAATCATTTTTTATAAACCAACATTTACATTCAAAAGAAGAAGCCTTAAACATAGCAAGCAAACAAAATGCTTTTGCAGTAATTGGAGAAATAACCTATGTTTTAGATGGCGGCTCTTTAGGGGAAAGTGTTTTAAGTTTACATTTGGAAATATATTCTCCCAAAGGAGAACTTTTATGGTCTTTAAGTCATGCTGGTAGAATAGACAATCCACCTCTTATCGATTGGTATATTATAAAAAAGCAAATTCTTATGCCTGAAGACGGTCTGGGCTATCTTATTTCTTCTTTAGCCCTAGATTTAGCTCGTCCTATTTACGCCTGGGCTAGAGGTAAAGATTATAAAAAATTTATTTATCCTAAAAAAAATAAAAAACAAAAACCTTCCTCATCTAATTTACAATCTTCTTTGCTTAAAAAAGCTAGCTAGTCATAATTTTTAAAACATTAATTAAAGTAAGTCCTCTAGGACTAATTTTAGCTTTTAAAGGAATCACTTTGACTCCAATCTTTACTGCTTGCCAAAATAATTTAGCGTATTCTGAATCAATAAAATCTGCAGGAGAAAAGCATTTGGCATCACTCCGTTGAATTAAAAAAATACAATAAGTTTTAAATCCTTTTTGGCATAAAGAAATAAGTTCCCTTAAATGATTGGCTCCTCTTAACGTAGGAGCATCTGGGAAGTAAGCCACCTCATCTTCCACAAGAGTAACATTTTTAGCCTCTATCCATATCTTATCTTTTCCCGACCCTAAACAGGCATCAAGTCTACTTTTTCCAGAAAATACTTCTGGTTGAAAAGAAATATCCTTCCATTCATCAAGACACTTTTTCTCCCATAGTAATTTAAGAATCTTATTCGGATAACTTGTATTTACTCCTACCCATAAACCACCTATATTTATTGCCTCTAAAGTATATGGTAACTTTCTTTTTTTGTTTTTAGATTTACTAATTAAAATTTCTCTATTCTGCTTTAATAAGCCTAACATAGAGCCTGTATTATTAGTATGGACCCATAGTTTTTTGCCAGAAAGCTTATGAATAGCTTCTATAATAAATCTCTTTTTTCTTTGAATAAAAAAAGCTCTTGTGAGTGGCTTTGGAAAAATAATTTCCACTTCTTGAAACTTATTCATCTTAATCTTGCTTATTAAACCTTATTTTTAATCAAATATCTTGTCTTTTTGTTACTTTTCAAACATTCTCAGTTTCCTATTGACTTCAAGTCATTAGTTTGACACTTTTATATCTAAACCCTTTATTCAAGGAGTTTATATGAACTTTAATCCTTATGGTATCTTAGGCAACAGTCCTGCTCTACAAGAAGTATTTAAAATCTTAGAAAAGGTTGCCCCTACAGATACAACTGTCCTTGTTACTGGAGAATCAGGAACAGGTAAAGAGTTATTGGTTCGAGCATTACACAAAAATAGCCAACGTAAAAACAAACCATTTGTTCCTGTAAATTGTGGAGCTATCCCAAAAGAATTATTAGAATCTGAATTATTTGGTCATGAAAAAGGAGCCTTCACACATGCCATACGTTCTAGAGCTGGCCGTTTTGAAGTAGCCAATGGAGGAACTATCTTTTTAGACGAAATAGGAGAATTAGATTTAAGTTTACAAGTTAAAATACTCAGAGTTATTCAAGAAAAAGAATTTGAAAGAGTTGGTAGCAATAAAACTCAAAAAGTTGATGTACGAATAGTAGCAGCAACGAATAAAAATCTAGAAGAAGAAGTAGATAAAGGAAACTTTAGAGAAGATTTGTTTTATCGCTTAAATGTTATTCCTATTCATCTACCTCCGCTTAGAAAAAGAGGATCAGATATTCTCCTTTTGGCAAATTATTTTTTAAAAAAATTTTGTACGGAAAAAAATCGAGAACCTCTTACATTAACTTCAGAAGTAGAAAATCTTCTTTTAAATTACTCCTGGCCTGGAAATGTTAGAGAACTTGAAAATTTTATGGAACGCATATCTATCTTATGTGAAGGAACAGAAGTAAAAATTCAAGACTTACCTGAGAAAATTATTAAAACCTCTAAAACTTCTCCATCGCAAAAAAAACAATTTCTATTTCCTTCTCTTGCAGATATGCATAACTTAAATCTAAACTTAAAAGATTTTTTAGAAGAAATAGAAAACAAACTCATTCTAGATGCCCTTAAAAAAAGTAATGGAGTAAAAAATAAAGCAGCAGAACTTTTAGGAATAAAACGGACTACTCTTATCGAAAAAATAAAAAAGAAAAAACTTTAAAAATAATTTTGCCCATTTTTTGCATATATTTAAAAAAAATAAAAAAATCTAGCTAGATGAAAAAAACAATTTTCTTTTTTATAACTCTCCTCCTAACGCCCTTATTAATACCCCAATCCGCAAGGGGGTTAGTTTATTTTTGGCAAAAAAAACCTCAAAGTGAACGTCTGGTCTTTGAATTTCAGACCTTAACAAGTGCGCCAAAGGTAATTCGCTCAAATTATCGCAGTATTTCCATAAAAATACCTCCTGCTATACTCCAGCAAGAACCAAAGCCTGCTCCTGTGGACTTATCTTTTTCCCATCTGGTGGAAAAAATTATTATTCAACAATCCAACATTATTATACAAACAAAAACCAATGCCATTGGCTTCATATCTTTTTGGAAAAAAAATGAACAAAAACTTTATCTTGATTTATTTTTTGATCCTTTAGGCAAAAGATGGAAACCACCTGCAAACAATAAACCCAAAAAGACTATTAAAAAAGTATATACTCAGAAAAAAACTCAATCTAAGCTTAAGAAAAAAGCTCTTAAAATAAAAAAAACAAATGCTTTACCAAAAGCTAATCCTCAAAACTTAGACAAAAAACAATCCTCTAAGGATTCTACACGTCAAACACCTCCTCCCCTCAAAAAACAATTTACTGCCACTGGCAATATTCAAAACAAGACAAACCTTCAAAATAAAAAGTCTCCTTTATTTAAACTCAAAGCCAAAATAAAAAGAGTTTCTATAGAAAATGCTGTAATACTAAGACCTATTGTTAAGGTATCTAATCAAACTAACCCATCAGATCAAACAACAGCTCAGCCTATTAAGCAAAATAAAAAACCTACCTCCCAACAAAAACCAAAATCTGATTCCAAAGTTATACAAAAAAAACCATCTACCACAGAAAATAATAATGTATTATCACCAGATAATGCTACAAATGCCTCTTTGCCCAATGCTGATACTCCAGACTTTGAAGATTTGTTAATAACGGCTAAAGCAGCCATTGCTAATGGAGAGCTAAATGCTGCTCTAGAAACCTTAAAATCTATTATAAACCATCCTAAGTTGCCTGAAAATCTTAAAGAAGACGTATATTATACATATGCTAATGTACTTTTTGATTTATACAAAGACAAACTCCCAGAAGGATTTGAGCAAATAGTTGCAGCATATGAAAGAGCTATTAATTATAATCCTAAATCTTTAAATGTTCCTAATGCTCTTCTTAAATTAGGATATTTAAATCTACAAGTAAACAACATCCCTGAAGCAAAAGGCTATTTTAATCTTTTAAGAGATAAATACCCCTATGATCCTTCTGTTCCACTTACTTATTTTTATTGGGGTGAGTATTACTTTAAACACAGGCAATATCAAAAATCAGCAGACTTATTTCAAACATTTATAACCAAATATCCAGACAATAAAGTAGCAGAAGATGCTGCCATTTATCTTGCTAAAAGTTTAAAAAAGCTTCAATTTTATACTCAAGGACTTGAGATAGTCCAATATATAGAACAAAGATGGCCTAGGTATTATTTAAAAAAACCCTATTTTCTTTTAGACAGTGCGTTTTTATATTATAAAAACAATAAATTCCCACAAGCAAAACAACGCTATCTTTTATATATCAACTTATTACCTGAGGGAGAAAATGTAGATATAGCTCTGGCTAGAATAGGAGATATTTATCTTTTACAAAAACATAAGAAGGCTGCTAAAAAATTATATGAACTTGCAGCTACCAACTTTCCAAACAAAGAAGGTGGTTTAATTGCTGCTATGCGCCTTGCTGAAGAAGGTATATATGATAAACCCTCTATTAAAGATATGTTTTCCGTTTTTAATAGGCCCTATAATTTACGTCCTGAAAAAATTTATACTACTATTATTCAAAAATATCCTTCTAGTCCTTTAGCATCTCTAGCGAAAATAAAGCTCGCCATTTGGGAAATATTTAATAATCATCCAGAAAAATCTTTATCTATTCTAAAGTCCTTTTTTGATAATCCTCAAAAAGAGTTAAAAACCAAAGCAACAGAAGTAGCTCTTGAGGCATTTACCCAGATATTAAAAAAATATTTAAAGGCAAAGAATTATAATAAAATAGTTTATTTTGTAAAAACATATCCTTTTTTACAAAAACTTTTTCCCTATCTTCAAGATGAACAAAAATTACTTCTAGCGACAGCCTACCTAGAGTTAGATAAGTTCAAAAAAGCTATAAATATAATCTATCCTATTTTACAAAAAAATCCCAAATTACAATCAACTAAAAATGCCCTGGCCCTTGCTCTGACTTTATATCTAAAACTAGAAAATTGGCCCAAAATTATTGAACTAGGACAAAAAGCAAAAAAATGGCCCTTAAACAAAAAGCAACAAGAACAAGTGGATTTCGCCTTAGCTCTTGCGTATGAAAAATTAAAAAATATTAATAAAAGTATTCCATTATGGCGAAAAATTGCTTCCAATATAGATACTGATGCCCAAAAAAGGGCTTATGCTCTTTACTTTTTAGCCAATCATTATGCTAAAAAAAGAGATTGGGAAAACGTATATGTATTTTCGCAAGAAGCACTTTCTTTATTTTTGGAAAAAGCAAAAAATACTGAAAAAGACAAAATTATTACCTGCCTCAAGCTACTTATTCAAGCCACAAGTCTTACAGGGCGAAAAACAGAGGCATTAGGATGGGCGCTTGAATTAAAAAAATATTTAACTGAAACACATCCTAGTTGGCCTGCTTTTCAATATCAACTAGCTCTTTTATATAAAGAAAATGGAGATAAAAATGCCTGGCAAAATGCTTTAAAAGAGCTTATTCAAAAAGCACAAAATTCTTTATATGCCCAAATGGCAAAGGAAGACTTAAACATTGCCAAATTAAAGCAACAAGCAAAAATCTTTGAAGCCAAAAAACCTTAGAAAGGGGGAACTATGGACAGAAACCCAGTAGTTGCTGGTCAATTTTATCCTGAAAATAAAGAAAAATTATTCCAAGAAGTAGCCTCCTTCCTTCAGGGTGAGCCTCGTAAAACACCTACTATTTTAAGTATGGTTCCTCATGCTGGATATATATATTCTGGGAAAATTTGTGGTAAAACTCTGGCTTCTAGCCAACTTAAACCTACTATACTTTTACTTGGCCCAAATCATACAGGAAAAGGTGCAAAACTTGCTTTATGGCCTGAAGGTAAGTGGTTTATTCCTGGTGGTTATCTTGAAGTAAACTCTGAACTCGCTATCCAATTAAATGAAATTTCACAGATAAAATTTGATTATGAAGCCCATCTCTTTGAGCATTCTTTAGAAGTAATTTTACCTTTTTTATTCTATCTAAATCCTCAAACTACTATAATTCCTATCTGCGTCTCAGAATATAATTTTGAGATTTTACAACAAACAGCTGACCAATTAGCTAACATTCTAGATCCTCAAAAAACAACTATCATTGTAAGTTCTGACATGAGTCATTATGTTCCTCATGACATAGCCTACACTAAAGACCATAAAGCCTTAAAACACATCTTAAACCTTGATGTATTAGGCCTAATAGAGAGTGTTCAAAAACATAACATTTCTATGTGTGGCATCTTGCCTATGACATTAGGTCTATTGATTGCAAAAAAATGGAATGCCTGTAAAGGGATATTGATAGATTATGCCACCTCAGGGGAAGTAAGTGGAGACTTTAATCAAGTAGTCGGCTATGCTGGCGTAATTGTGGAGTAATATATGAAATTTATTCAAACTACTTTAGAAGATTTTTTTAAAATAGGCCCAGGACCTTCTAGTTCTCATACTATTGGCCCAATGAGAGCTGCTTTATTTTTCAGAAAAGAAATAGAAAACTTATCCCAAAAGAAAATAGAACAAGCCCATACAATTGAAGTAACTCTTTATGGCTCTCTTAGTGCAACAGGCAAAGGGCATGGCACGCCTCAAGCAATTTTAGCAGGTCTTTTGGGATATGAGCCGCACAAATGTGTTCCAGAATTTTTTAACAACCTTTTTAAGGAAAGTTCTTCTTATACCCTTCAATTTAAAAATAAGAAAATTGACTTTCACTATCAAAATATAAAATTCGGCCCAATTGATACTCAATTAAAGCATCCAAATACGATGGAGTTTAAATTATTAGATACAAAAAATAATATCTTGCTAAAAAAAATATTTTACTCTGTAGGAGGAGGATTTTTATCTTGGCCCAATAAAAAATTAGAACATCGCAAAATACCATATCCTTTCTCCTCAATGAAAGAATTAAAAAATATCATCAAGAAAACATCTCTATCTTTTAGTCAAATTATTTTAGAAAATGAAAAAGCACTTACTCAAAAAACTGAAGAAAAAATTTTTTTCTATTTAAGAAAAGTTTTAAATACAATGGAAATGGCTGTAAAAAGAGGTATTAAAACTTCTGGCGTGCTTCCTGGAAGTATCGGTTTAAAAAGAAAAGCTCCTAAAATTTATCAAAGAGCGCAAATACTATCTGATACACCTGACAAATTTTTAATGTATTTAAACGCTTACTGCTTAGCAGTTGCAGAAGAAAACGCAGCTGGCCATTTAATAGTTACAGCCCCAACTTCAGGATCCGCAGGGGTTTTACCTGGAGTACTTTACATATTACGACATCATTTTCATTACGATATTCAAAGTTTATTAGAAGGTCTTCTAGTCGCTGCTGGCATAGGCTACCTTATTAAACAAAACGCGAGTATTTCTGGAGCAGAAGTAGGTTGTATGGGAGAAATAGGAAGCGCCTCTGCAATGGCAGCAGGAATGATCGCTGCTGTGAATGGATATTCTATTCAAGTTGTTGAAAATGCAGCGGAAATAGCCTTAGAACATCATCTAGGTATGACTTGTGATCCAGTAGCAGGTCTTGTACAAATTCCTTGTATAGAACGAAATGCCATGGGAGGAGTAAAGGCATTCAATGCATATATCCTTGCCACTAGTGGAGATCCTAACTCCCAAAAAGTAAATTTAGATCAAGTTATTCAAGTAATGGCAGAAACAGGAAAAGCTTTACCAGCTCAATTTAGAGAAACCTCATTAGGAGGATTAGCTAGAACCTTGGCTCAATGTTAAAAACAAGGGGAGATGCATTAATAAAGCATCTCCCCTTGCTAATCATACTGATTTAAATCTAAAACACTATAAATCTAAATGCTGCTTATAGGCACCAAAAGTATTTACAAGTAACTGCGCAATAGTCATTGGCCCAACTCCTCCAGGTACAGGAGTAATTGCCAAAGCCTTTTCTTTCAAAGCCTCAAAATCACAATCACCAACAAGTCCTTGCTCAGTTCTATTAATACCTACATCCACAATTACAGCTCCTGGCTTAACCATATCTGCCTTAACAAACTTTGCTCGTCCCACTGCAGCAAAAACAAAATCTGCATCTAACACTTCTTTAGTTAAATCTTTTGTTCTTGAATGACAAACTGTCACAGTGGCATTGGCCTGTAATAAAAGTAAGGCTAAAGGCTTTCCAACTATATTACTTCTCCCAATAACTACTGCTTTTTTCCCAGCAGGGTCTAAATTATAACGTTGCAAAAGGGTCATTATCCCAGCAGGAGTACAAGAGCGAAACCCAGGCAAACCCAACATAAGTTTACCAACATTTTGAGGATGAAAACCATCTACATCTTTATCAGGAGAAATAAGCTCTAGACAACGTTGACTATCTAATCCTTTAGGCAGTGGTAATTGTAATAATATTCCATCTATTTCTGATTCTTTATTCAATTTCTGAATCAAAGATTCTAATTCTTGCTGAGATATATCTGCACTTAAACGAAAAGATTTGGAAACAATCCCCACATCTGCACATGCCTTTTCTTTATTGCGAACATATACTTGGGAAGCAGGATCATCTCCAACCAAAATTACAGCCAAGCCAGGGGCTCTATGCCCCTTTGCCATATAAGCTTTAATTTTTTCTTTTAATTCTTGTCTAATCTCTAAAGATGTCTTTTTTCCATCAAGCAAGATCATTTATTTCTCCTCTTCTTCTAAATCTTCTCCAAACCACTGCATCTGAAGTGCTGGACCGTAATAAATGGCCTGATCTTCTAATTCTTCTTCTATTCTTAGCAATTGATTATATTTAGCTAATCTATCACTTCTACTTACAGAACCTGTTTTAATTTGGCCTGCATTCACAGCCACTACTAAGTCAGCAATAAAACTATCCTCTGTTTCACCCGAACGATGGGAAACAACTGTAGAAAAGCCTGCTTCTTTAGCCATCTCAATGGTATCTAAAGTTTCTGTTAAAGTGCCAATTTGGTTGAGCTTAATTAAAATAGAATTAGCAATGCCTTGTTTTAAACCTTCTGCTAACAAATAAGGATTGGTAACAAAAATATCATCTCCTACTAATTGACAAGCAAATTCTAACTTTTCAGTTAAAATTTGCCATCCTTCCCAATCATCTTCAGCTAAACCATCTTCTATAGAAACAATAGGATAATTATTTACCAACTCTGCATAATAATCTACTAATTCTTTTGCAGAAAATTCTTTATTTTCTCCTGCTAAAACATATTTACCGTTTTTAAAAAATTCGCTTGCAGCTGCATCTATAGCCAAAGCAATCTCACTACCTGGCTGATAACCAGCTTCTTCTATAGCTTTAATTATATATTCAAAAGCTTCTCTATTACTTTTTAAATTAGGAGCAAAACCTCCTTCATCACCCACAGCAGTACTATGACCATCTTGGGCTAAAATCTTTTTCAAAGTATGAAATACTTCTGATCCCATTCGTAAGGCATCTCGAAATGTATATGCTCCTATTGGTAAAATCATAAATTCTTGAATATCCAAATTATTAGGTGCATGTACACCTCCATTGACTATATTCATTTGAGGCACTGGCAAAATTTTAGCATTTACCCCTCCAATATACTGATAAAGAGGAAGACCCAAATAGTTACTAGCCGCCCTTGCAGTAGCCATGGAAACACCTAAAATAGCATTTGCCCCTAATTTTGATTTATTATCTGTACCATCTAGTTCAATTAAAAGTTCATCTAACTCTACCTGCCGCAAAGCGTCCATACCAATAATATGATCTGCTATTTCATCTATTACATTAGATACAGCCTTTGTAACTCCCTTTCCAAAATATCTTTTTTTATCTCCATCTCTGAGCTCTAATGCTTCTTTAGAACCTGTAGAAGCTCCAGAAGGAACTGCTGCCCTTCCAAAAGCACCAGACTCTAAAACAATCTCTACTTCTAAAGTAGGATTGCCTCTTGAATCTAAAATTTCTCTTGCCCATACATCTGTGATAATACTCATTTTCCTGCTCCTTTCTCTTTATGGTTTAAAAAGCTAAGCCTTAAACCCTCTAAAATTAATTCTGGATAAACTAAATCTATACTTTTGCTTACAGTGGCAAGCAAAGAAGCCAAACCACCCGTAGCTACTACCTTTGTTTCTGGTTTTAAAATTTCTTTCAACCTCCCCACTAACCCATCTACCATAGAGGCAAAACCAAAAAGCATTCCCTGATTCAAACTGTGTTTTGTACTTCTTCCTATTTCTAAATTATCTTTAGAAATATCTAAAGAAATTTGAGGTAATTTAGCGGTTTGAGTGCTAAGAGCTTTTAAAGAAGAACGTATACCAGGACAAATCAAACCTCCCAAGTAAGCATTATTCTCTACACAATCAAAAGTAGTAGCAGTGCCAAAGTCTATAATAATCAAAGAAGAAGGCTTAGAAAATAATTTTCTTGCAGCATAGGCGCCTATTAATCGATCTGCACCCACTTCTTGCGGTTGTTTGTAATGATTTTCAATATCTAAAAAAATATCTCTTGGAACAAAGTAAAGAGGACACTTTCCATAAATATAACTTGCTTCCTCTAAAACACTATTTAAAAGAGGAACAACAGAACATACTACCCAAGCAATTATTTTTTTACCAGCACAGGCATAATTAATAAGACTATGAATTTTTAAACCTAAAGAATCAGCTGTTTCCTCAAGATTAGTTGGCAATACAAAGGCTTGTACAACCTTTTTCTCATCTCCAATACCAAATTTTATATTTGTATTACCCACATCAATTAAAAGAAAAGTCATGAACTTGTCCTCAGTTCTTTTTTCTCACTTTAATAACTTTAATCTCATTTCTAAGAGGATCAACTTTTCCAAACGTAAGCAAACATTTCTCTCCTACCGGAGTTTTATCTTCTAAAAGAGATGTAGGTACTCGCACCAACACTTGCTCTTTAGGTAAAGAAAATACACTTAAGGGATTTCCCTTGTCCACTAACACTCCTTCAAACTCTTCTTTTTTATGCCTTTGTTTAAAATAAAGCAACTTCCAATATCTAGGACGAAAACGCTGTACTTGGCTTACTAATGATTGCCTACTAGTAAGATAAGATAAAAGATTTTGTAAATCTTGTTTGGTAAAAAGAAGATCTTTTTTCTGCAAAAAAGCCATGATTTGTGCTACATTTACAAAATCAGGATACCGCCTAAGAGGGGAGGAAACTCCAGCATAAACCTCTACCCCTAAGCTGGCATGCCAACCTGGTTCCACCTCTAAAAGAGACGGTGCCATGTTTTTAACAAGAGTATAAATTTCTTCTGGTCTATGCCACACTCCTGCATTATCTTTTGATAAATTTATTTTTTGAGAGCGAAAGTAAAGAGGAATATCGTATTTTTTCGCCCATTTGCCAGCCCACAAATTACATAAAATCATAAGCTCTGAGATAACCATCTGGGATAAACACAACTTATCTTTAAACAGCATCTCCACCAGAATGTCTTCGTTATTTTGCTTTAAAATAATCTGTGGTTCTAATTGTTCAATAATTACTGCCCCATTTAAAATACGTTTTTCTCGTAAATTTTTGGCAAGCTCAAACAGTTGTTTCCAATATTCTTGTTTTTCTTGAATAAAAATATCTGCCTCTTCATAAGAAATATTTTTTTCTGTTTCTATCCAAGCAAAATCTAAAGAAAAATTTTCTAATTCTTTTAAATTATCAAATTCAAAATTAAAAACTAAAGCTGGCCTTACCTTACCCTGTTCTAGGCTATATAAATTTATCCCAATTTCTTCTGGAAGCATATGCGATGTGCCTTCTGGCAAATAAAGACTAGAAAAACGCTCTCTCACTTTTAAATCTAGTTTACTCCCAAATTCCCAATTTAATATAGGGCAAGAAATTGCTATTTTTAAAAAAATCCTATTGTCCCTTATCTCTATCTTAAATGCATCATCAATATCTTTGGTAGTTTTAGAATCAATACTAACAAACCCTTTTAAACTTGCCTTTGCAGGCCATGTTTTAGATTTTTCTTTTAATTGATCAATTTCTTTTTGAAATTCGTTCCAAGAGGGATAAAAATCATAACCAGCTTGGATGAGATGATAATTAAAATGATTAGGAATAAACCCCAAATTAAGAGCCAAAATATAAGCTAAAAAGTCATCTTTTGGAAGGCCTTGGGTTAATTGACGAAATAATTTTTCTTGCTTAGCATCTGCACGCTTGCCTAAAACCGCTAATAGTATATCTTTTAAACCCTTAACAAAATCCTCTTCATAATTTTCTAGTTTAACCCTATTAGGGCCTTTTAAAGCTTCCTTTAAAAGTTCTCTACCTTCATTTACAATCCGCGCCTGAAGAGCCTTTTTTTTCTGTTCTTCTCTTAAATGTTCTACTTGTTCTGGAGAGTGAATCTCAAAAAAAGGAGGACGATATTTAAACAAAATCCGATTCGTTAAAAGCGCTCTTCCCAAAGCAGATTTTTGATGAATATCAGGAGATACAAAATAGATATCTGCTAGCCAATCTATATCTATTTTTTCTACTTCTGAGTGAACTAATTCCCAAATCTCTTCTACATTGATTGTCAAAAATAATTTTTCTCGCTCTATTTTAAATAACTCTAGTTTTTGAACCAATTCTTCTCGACTAGTAGATAAAGCTATAACAGGACCTATCCAAGGCAGGATTCTACTTTGAGAAATTTTTTTTTCTCTATTAGAGGGGAGTAAAACTCGTAAACGAGAATCTTTTTTTTCTAGCACCAGAGCAATTTGAGGTTTAGAATCTTCTAAAAACTCTACTACCTGCCCTGGTGCTAAAAGAGATAAAAACTGTTTTTCTTCACTCACAAAAACAACTTTAAATATTTTTTATTAATGTTTAAAAGAACGTTGGGCAGTAAAAACCATTGCTACCTGAGGAACAGCCTCGTTTACTGCTTCAATAACTTCAAAATCTCTAATAGAGCCACCTGGCTGAGCAATAGCTGTTACCCCTTGCTCAATTGCAACATCAACTCCATCTCTAAAAGGAAAAAATCCATCTGAAACCAAAACAGAACCTTTTAAACCTCCCTTTGCCTCTTCTGTCCTCTTCAAAATATCATCTAAATATTCTTTTAAATTAGAATCAGCTCTAGCTTTTAACTTCAATTCATACAAAGACATATTTTTTTCTTTAAAAACAATATTATCTGCATATTTGGTATAAGCCTTATGAACAGTTAACTCCACACATCCGACTCTATCTTGTTCTCCAGTACCAATTGCCACAGTTTGGCCATTTTTAGCAAATAAGACAGAATTAGAAGTAACTCCAGCCTCCACTGCCCACGCAAAAAACAAATCTTCTAATTCTTGAGGAGTTGGCCTGCGAGCATAAACTATTTTGCCATCTTTTTCTGCCTTTGCAGGCAAAAAGTCTTCTTCACTTAAAATTTTATTTCTAAAAGAAAATTGAGCTATAATCCCACCATCAACTAAAGATTTTAAATCTAAAAAAGGAATACCTACTAATTCATCTAACCTAGCCAATCCAGGAATCTCTAAAATACGTAAATTTTTCTTTTTCTTTAAAATATCTAACACACCTTGTTCATAACTAGGGGCAGCCACCACTTCAAAATAATATGAAGTTAAAAATTCAGCACACTCTTTATTAAGAGGACGATTTACTACTACAGCCCCTCCAAAAGCAGCGATTCTATCTGCAAAATAAGCCTTTTCTAAGGCATTAAAAACACCTTCATCTGACCAAGCCGCACCAGAAGGATTATTGTGTTTTAAAATAATGGCAGCTGGTTTTCTAGTAAGATACTGTAAAATATTAATACCATTATCCACATCTGTAAGATTGATTTTCCCAGGATGCTTACCAGCCTGAAGCATATTATCTTCTGTAAGGGCAGAAACTAAACCCTTACCAGGACCTCTAAATACCACTCCTCCCAATTCCATTTCACCTTGCACTAATTCATATAAGCAAGCAGGCTGATCTGGATTTTCTCCATAACGCAATCCTTTTTCCTCGCCTCCTATATTCCAAGTTCTTTTTTTAAAAACAAGTTCTCTATCTCCTAAAACTATTTTCATTTCTTTGGGAAAAGGATCTTGAACAATAGTTTTATACATCTTTTTTATATCCATTTTTCTCTCCTTATAAAACTCTTTTGGTCTATAAAATCATTAGATAATATTTATTTCAACTCCTATGTTTTTCTTGACTTATTCATAACAACATTTAAATTTTTAACATAGCTTATTTAAATGGGCAAATTTTAAAAACAGGTTAAAAATGGAAAACTTACTTCGCAGCATTGCACAAAAATTAATTCATCTTGATGAGGCTTCCCTAAGCAGACTATGGGATATCTACTATCAAAAAACTAAACACTTTATGCCAACTCAAGAATGGGAAATAGACTTTCTTGTATTTACTCTCATCCAGGCAATAAAATGGAAAAATAGGGTTTTTAATTTACAACTACAACAAGGAGCGTTTCCTAATCAGCAAAACCCAGCAAATCAACCCAAAAAAGACTTTCTAAAGCCAGGAATTAGGCCTAAAAGGAAAAAAAGAGCGAAGATAATCTCCTTCCCCACCCCCGAAAAAAGCTAATAAACTCAACATATAATAATAATATCTTACATTTTGCACATATGTTATAGCTTCGTATCCTCTACAATAACCATAACGACTCTTTTTATAATACTTTCTATAGCTTAAAAGAGGATAGACCTCTTTTACATTGCTCCATAAACTAGCATCCTTTCCTTGCAGTTTTACTAAGTCCATAGCATCATATAAATGCCCCAAGCCCTGATTATAAGCGGCTAGAGCCATACACCATTTGTTCCATCCCTTTACTCCTCTCTTAGCAATTCTATCCACTAAAAAAGCCATATATTTGGCTCCTCCTAAAATGCTTTGTCTGGGATTTAAGCGATTATCTATACCTATCCAAGAAGCGGTATTTAAGCTAAGTTGCAGTAAACCTCTTACTCCTGTTCGACTCCTTGCTTTAGGGTTAAAATGTGATTCTTGATAAATTTGAGCAATTAAAAATAACGGATCTAAACTAAACTTTTGACAAGCATCAAGAATATACTGTTCATATAAAGGCAATTTTTTTCTTATTACCATTCTTAAATGTTCTAATTGATAATAATCTACATTATCTCTAAAAAATCCATAATATATCTCTCTCGTTGCATCTATAAACTCTTTTGTTTGAGGACTATGCCAAAACTCTTCTAACATTTTATTTAATTTTTTATACTGCTTAGTCCATATCCACACATGAGAAAACTTGGTCTTAAATTCGTATGTTTTGCGTAAGTCTAAAAAATAAGGATTCAGGTTATTGAATCTAATTTTATCAGTTAACATAAACCTAGCTTTATTTTCTGCTATAAGTTCATATAAGTCTTGTTCTCTTTTCTGAATAACCTCATAGTTTATAGGGCAGAAAATTACTTCATCATATTCTTTTATTTTTAAAAGCGATAAAGAAGATAAAGGAACTATAACTTTATATTTACAAAGCTCATCAAACCTCCGCAAAGGATACCTATATTTATTATGGATAAAAAGGAAATTGTCCTTTATATAATTCGGTCCTTTTGCCAATTTAGGATCATTAATTTTAATTTTTGTAGGCACACCAACAATAACATCTACCTTTCCCCGCTTTAAAAGGAAAAAGGCATCTTTAAATACTGGGACTCTTTGCCATTTTAACTTTAATTTATGTTTTTTGGCCAACAAATTAGCAATTTCAAAATCAACACCTTTGCCAAATGGAGAAAAAAAGCTCAAAGGGCTTTCTTCTACCTCAACTACTCTTAAAACCTTTCCTGACCAATAATAGAGTCTTAAATAAAACCAAATCCCAAGCAAAATAACTTGAACAAAAATTAAAACACATAAAACTCTTTTTTGATTGAAGACCATAGCCCCTCTTACTTATCTTACTTAAAAAATCTGTACATAAAAATAATTTCTCTCTATCTAAAAATAAGTACAATAAATGGATAACGCAGTCAAAAATTCACATTCCTTCTCTCCTAAGAAACCTTAGGCGACTTTTTAGATTTATTTTAGTTTATCAATATGAACTCCTCTCACCTTTTCAGTTGCTTTGGGCAAAGAGGAATGCTAAAAAGTAAATAACTTTTAAATAAAATAAAAGGAGTTTTCATGAAAGTTCTTATTACTGGGGTAGCAGGTTTTATTGGTTTTCATTTGGCTAAACGCTTTTTACAAGAAGATATTAAGGTGGTGGGTTTAGATAATTTAAATGATTATTACTCTGTAGAACTCAAAAAAGATCGTTTGGCTCAACTAAAATCTCCCCAATTTCAGTTTTATCACCTAGACTTAGCAGATGATTCATCTTTAGAACAATTATTCCAAAAAGAACAACCTACCCATGTGATAAACATGGCTGCTCAAGCAGGAGTTCGCTATAGTATAATAAATCCCAAGTCATATGTGCAAAGCAATCTTGTAGGTTTTGCTAATCTTTTAGAATGTTGTCGACACTTTAAAATAAAACACTTAGTCTTTGCATCTTCTAGTTCTGTATATGGATTAAATACTAAAATGCCCTTTTCCATTCATCACAATGTGGATCACCCTATTAGCCTATATGCTGCATCCAAAAAAGCAAATGAACTAATGGCCCACACTTATGCCTATCTTTACAATCTACCTTGTACAGGACTTAGATTTTTTACTGTATACGGCCCCTGGGGAAGACCAGATATGGCTTTATTTTTATTTACAAAAGCTATCCTCGAACAAAAACCAATAAAAGTGTTTAATCATGGCAAAATGGAACGAGACTTTACTTATATAGACGATATAGTTGAAGGTGTCTTTAGACTAACATCACACCTTCCCAAGCCAAATCCTAATTGGAATGGGAATAACCCCGACCCTGGCACAAGTGTTGCTCCTTACAAAATATACAATATTGGCAACAACAACCCTGTTCCTCTAATGACTTTTATCGAGGCTATTGAGAACGCGTTGGGACAAAAAGCAATTAAGGAATTCCTCCCTCTTCAACCAGGAGATGTGCCAAAAACCTTTGCAGATATAGATGATCTTGTCCAAGATGTAGGCTTTGCACCTAAAACACCTATCCAAGAGGGAATTCAAAAATTTATACATTGGTATAAAAATTACTACAACATATAGGTAACAAAAAAACAACCAGAAAAGGGACAAAAATTGTTTTTTTGTCCCTTTTAAAAATTAAGAAAAATTAATTAAACTGAAAACTTTTCCTCACAGTTAATATTTCAATTAAATGTTGCTTATTCTATTTAAACAAGTTAAGGAATTTTTGTTTTTAAAATTGAAAATGTTTCACGTGAAACACTAAAAAACAATGAGTAAAAAAATAGCACTAGCAAATCAAAAAGGTGGGGTAGGAAAAACAACTACAGCCATTAACTTAGCAGCGTCCCTGGCTGTAATGGAAAAGAAAATTTTATTAGTTGACTGTGATCCTCAGGCCAATGCAACAAGCGGGCTTGGAGTTGACCCTCAACAAAACAAAAAACATCTTTACTCTGTATGTACAGGTGAGGCAAAAATAGAAGAGGCTCTTGTTCAAACTAATCTTCCTTTTTTATATATTCTTCCTTCTCATCAAGATCTGGTTGGCCTAGAAATAGAACTTTTATCCCAAAAACAACGAGAATATTTTTTTAAAAACGCTATATCTCCTATAGAAAATCAATTTGAGTATATATTTTTCGACTGCCCGCCTTCTCTAGGATTACTTACGTTAAATGCTCTGGCTGCTTCCTCTCATCTTATCATTCCTCTTCAGTGTGAATATTTTGCCTTGGAAGGTATTGCTCATCTTTTGCGCACTTATGAGCTAGTTCGAAAAGGAATAAACCCAAATTTAAAAATTTTAGGCGTGCTGCGAACTATGTTTGACAAGAGAGTCAATCTTTCTCATCAAGTTAGTGCCGAGCTTGAGCAATATTTTAAAGATAAAGTTTTTAATACAATAATACCTAGGAATGTGCGTTTATCTGAGGCACCTAGTCACGGTAAGCCAGCCCTTGCTTATGATATCCGTTCTGTGGGGAGTGTGGCTTATCTTGATCTTGCTAAAGAAATAGAAGAAAAATTTTCCTAATAAATAAAATTTTACAAAAATACTTGCCCTCATCTATTTTCTAAAAAAGATGAGGGCTCTTTTAATGTCATGCTTAAAAAATCAAATAAAAACCGCTTCTCTATTTTTTTGATTTTATTTCGATAATTAATTTAAAAACTATTTCTTTTTCCGATCTACAAATGGTGTTGTCTCATAAGTGATGTGGTCTTTAAAATGACGTTTTATAATTCTCGCCTGACAATTTAAACATAAAAAAGAAACCAACCCTCCAAGATTTGCGGCCTTTAACAAAAATTTTCTGGGTGAGTCTACGGTCCAATCTTCTGTGCACTGTCCACATATCTCGCAAACAACTTTTTTTTCCACTGGATAGTGAAAATCCCAAAATTTTAAAAAAGTTTCCCAATCATCTAATGGTTCTGAAGGTAATGCTTCTTGAGTTTGTATAGCTTCTTCAGAACATATCGGTCCATTTAATTTTGCCAAACTTTTTTCTAAAACAGAATCTATATCTGCTGCTATTTCTTGCCATAATCGTGCGGAAACAAATACACCTATTAAGTTTCCAGTTTCATCGTAAAAACCTTGAATATCTTTCTTAATCATATTATCTCTCCTTATTAACAAATTATTTTGCAGGATAAAACAAAATGAACAAAAAAGGATTAGGAAAAGGTATTGATGCCCTTTTAGGAGATTGGCGAGAGTCCAGTAAAGATTTGGAAATCATTTTCTTAGACCTCACTCTTATCTCTCCAAACCCAAAGCAACCAAGGCAAAATTTTAACTCAGAATCATTACAGGAACTTGCTAAATCTATCAAGAGTGAAGGTGTTCTGCAACCAATATTAGTAAGGCCTGTTGGGGATAGGTATGAGATTGTCGCAGGAGAAAGGCGTTTTAGAGCTTCTCAGCTTGTTGGCTTAGAAAAAATACCAGCTATTGTAAAAAACCTTGAAGATAAAGAAGCTTTACTTTTAGCACTTATTGAAAACATTCATCGAGAAGATTTAAACCCAATAGAACAAGCAAGGGCATTGTCCAAATTAAAGGAAGAGTTCCAACTATCCCAAGAAGAACTTGCCCAAAAGGTAAATCTTAGTAGAAGTCAAGTTGCCAATCTCTTAAGATTGCTCTCTCTTCCCGAACATATTCAAAAACTAATAGAAGCGGGCAAACTTAGTGCAGGACATGGACGAACTTTGGCAAGCATCAAAGATCCTATTCAACTAGAACAACTTGTCCAAGAAATTTTAAACAAGAATCTTTCTGTAAGAGAAATTGAATCCAAGGCAAAACGTATTAAAAACAGTTGTAAAAAAACTCTTGATGACCTCTTATCTTTTTTAGAAAAGAGCATTTCGCAAAAACTCGAAATCAAGGCAAAATGCAAAGGCTCTAGAAAAAAGGGCAAAATAATTCTCGAATATTCTAATGAAGATGAACTTAAGAAATTATTAAAAATATTTTCTATAGAAAATCATTAAGTTTTATAAATCAGAACAAATTTAACTTTCTTATTCTCATCTCAAATACAGAAGTTATAAATCTTTGAATTTTCGACATCGTCAAGTTCGAAGAGTTCTAATTCGTCTGGTGATCTGTGTTTCAGGTTTTGGAGAGACGATCTGCACTCTCTTTACGCTTTTACTAAACCGCACTATCTCGCTTCCGGACTCGAGTTTTCCGTTTCCATCCAAATCGCACTTTCCATCGATTGGAATTACATTTAGTTCTATATTCCAGTCTCCACAATAGGTATAATTTCCGTTTTCGCAAAAATTTCTCGCATTGTTTAAAATTCCATCAATTTCTGCCCTGTCAAACTGCACTGTAACAGGATTTTGTTTTAGAAGAATGTAGGGAATTCTTCCATCTGCGGTTTTAAATTGGTTAAAAATTTCTTCTCCGAGAGTTTGCGAGGTCGCCTCTCCATTTGGAGAATTAAAATTATCTTTGTTATAAACATAAGTTCCGTCTGAGTTTGTTGGTTTTAAGAAATAGGAATGCTTATCATTTGAGATTTTAAGATAAGAAAACGCTTTCATATAATAATTTTTCTTTAAAAGATGATCCACCACCTCTATGTTTTTTACGTCTGTTCCATCAAGCTTTTTAATTTGATTCAAAGAAGAAGAGATGCTGTAAGAATAACCACCCAAATCAGTTATGCCAACCGCTCTACAAGTGCCGTCTATCTGTGCGTATTTTCTCTTTGTAGAACTTAGGATTATATCTTTGTTTCTGTATTTGCCGAAAGTAAAAGGTATATTTATTGGTGCAGTAGTATATGCTGCATAACTTATTTTAGAATATTTTAAAAAATAATCTTGATTTAAAGGTGCTCTAAATAATAATCCATATTTATTTGGAGTAGAGGTAAAAGTTAAAGTCCATTTTCCATTTACTGAAATTCCTTCTACGTAATTAGTATTGAAAAGAGTATCAGAGTCTACATTACTTTTCCAAACTTCTGCTCTAAAATCTTTTCCTGTTGTTTCTTTATAAATAACTGTTGCTGTTGAACCATAAATAAAAGAAAAACAGAAAAATAGTGTAAATATGTAAATTAAAAATAGTTGTTTTCTATCCATACGGATAAACTAAAAAGAAATATATTTAATATTTTTTATCAACTGATAAAAAGTAAATAAAAGATTCATAACTCTCCTAAATCAGGGTTTCCAGTAGGAGGTTCATTACTATTATTAGAACCTTGCGCACTCTCTCCAATTCTATTTCCTCCACCGTTTCCTACCATTTGATTATACATCTGTGCGAATTTGTCTAAATCCAACTCATAACCTTTACTTAAACTTCCTTTTAAAAAGTTCTCAAACTCTCGGTTCTTAGAGATTGGTATTATTCCATCTCCGTTTATATCCCACTTGCTTAAATCTGGATTCTCTTTTAAAGCCTCTGCTAAAGTCTTTTCTAACTGATTCCCTTTAGATAAATTCCATTCTACTACATGCCTTGGCGCCACAAATTCTGACCACGCTCCTCCAAATAAAGAATAATGTATCTTTACCAAATCTCCTTTCTTGTTAAATCCGTATTGTGGCTTGCTTTCTGCCTGAGCATTTCC
>NZ_FNIN01000008.1 GCF_900104045.1 Desulfonauticus submarinus | reverse complement strand
ACTTGGAAGCAGAAGCTTGGGAAGACTTCCTTGACATGTGTGTTGGTCAAGCTAACTTGTGGGCTTGTTTGAATATTGAGCCTGAAAAGGTTGGTTCTGAGATTATGCCTACAGAACCTTATCTCTTGGGCTCTCACTCTGGTTGTTGTGGTATTTGGGTTTCTGGTCCAGACGAAGATTGGGTACCTGAAGAGTATAAGATTAAAGCTGATAATGGCAAAGTTTACAACCGTATGACCACAGTGAATGGCTTGTTCACTGCTGCTGATGGTGTTGGTGCTTCTGGTCATAAGTTCTCTTCTGGTTCTCATGCTGAGGGTCGTATTGCTGGTAAGCAGTTGGTACGTTGGGCTGTTGATCATAAAGATTATCAACCAACAATTAAGGAAAGCGCTGAAGAGCTTAAGAAACTTGTTTATCAACCATGGTATACTTATCAAGAGCATAAAGATATTACCACTGCTCCAGATATTAACCCCAAATACATCACTCCTCGTAACTTCATGTTCCGTTTGATTAAGGCTACAGATGAGTATGGTGGAGGTTGTGCTACTTATTATATCACTTCTGATACCTTGCTCAATACTTGTGAGCATCTTTTAGATCTTTTAGAAGAAGATTCTGAAAAACTTTGTGCTCGTGATTTGCATGAACTTTTAAGAGCTTGGGAGAACTATCACAGACTTTGGACTGTACGTCTCCATGTATTGCACATTAAGTTCCGTAAAGAAACCCGTTACCCTGGTTTCTACTATCGTGCAGATTATATGGATCTTAATGACGAAGAGTGGAAGTGCTTCACCAACTCTCAATACAATCCAGAGACTGGTGAACTTAAGTTCTTTAAGAGACCTTACATTCAAATTATTCCTGATCCAATGCATCCATAATTGGATGTTTAAGGGCTGGCTGCGGAATGTCCGCAGCCAGTTTTTTTTAATAGTTTGTCCAAATGGTCTAAGTCAAAGCTTGCAGGGAAAGAAGTTTTGGCTTAGGCCATTTGATTAGTGGTGATAATATATTTGGATAACGAGGGAGGATTGGCATGAGTAACAGTATATTAGTTGTAGGCGGTGGCTTTAGCGGGCTTACAGCAGCCTTAGAAGCTGCCGAGGTTGGTTATGAGGTTTTTATTGTGGAAAAAGAGCCTTATTTGGGTGGACGGGTGACACAATTAAATAAATATTTCCCAAAACTGTGTCCTCCCACATGCGGTCTAGAAATTAACTTCCAAAGGATTAAGAAAAATCCAAAAGTTAAATTCTTTACTTTAGCTGAAGTTACAAAAGTAAGTGGTGGTCCAGGAAATTATGAAGTAACAGTTAAAATTAAACCGAGGTTTGTAAATAATAATTGTACAGCATGTGGCAAGTGTGTTGAGGCTTGTCCTGTAGAGCGAGAAGGTGAATTTGATTTTGGGTTGGGAAAGACTAAGGCAATTTATCTTCCCCATCCAATGGCAATGCCTCAACGTTATGTGATAGATGCAAATGTCTGCTCTGGTACCTCCTGTGCTAAGTGTGTAAGTGCTTGTGAATATCAAGCCATTAATTTAGATGAACAGGAAAAAGAAATAGTTTTAAATGTAGGTTCTATTGTAATAGCAACAGGCTGGAAGCCTTATGATGTGACAAAGCTTACTAATTTAGGTAGTGGTGAAATTAAAAATGCCATTACCAATATGCAGATGGAAAGGCTTGCTTCTGCTAATGGACCTACTGGTGGAAAAATCCTTCGTCCTTCAGATAATAAAGAGCCAAAAAAGATTGCCTTTGTTCAATGTGCTGGATCTAGAGACCAAAATCATTTAAATTATTGTTCTTATATCTGTTGTATGGCTTCTTTAAAACAGTGTACTTATATTAGAGAACAATATCCTGATGCTGAGGTGGTAATTTATTATATAGATCTTAGAGCTCCAGGGAGATATGAGAAATTTCTTAAAAGAATCCAAGAGGATGAAAAAGTTAAGATGGTAAAAGGGAAGGTGGCCAAGTTAGAAGAAGATGGAGAAGGAAATGTGATTGTTACTGCAGAAGATATTATTGATGGAGTAAAGAAAGAAGAAACTTATGATTTGGTTGTATTGGCCACAGGAATGCAGCCTTCTTTAGATGGAGTAGAATTACCCTTTAATGTTGAGACAAAAGAAGGTTTTGTTGTAGGTGGAGAAGAACAGGGAATTTTTGCCGCAGGTTGCGCCAAAATGCCTTTAGATGTTATGACTTCTGCTGAGACAGCAACTGGTGCGGCTTTAAAAGCTATTCAAACTTTGGTCAGGAGGTAAAAAATGGCAGACAGAAAAATTGGCGTATATATCTGCACAGGCTGCGACATTGGAAACAATGTAGATATAGAAAAGGTAAAAGAATATATAGATGAAGAATGTTCTCCTGCTCTTATAAAAGAGTTACCTTTTCTATGTGGCCAATCGGGATTGGAGGAGATAAAAAAAGATATAGAAAATGAAGGGATAAATGCAGTTTGTATTGCAGGATGTTCCCCTAGGGTTAACTGGGATGTTTTTGACTTTGGGCCAGAAGTAGTTGTTGAAAGAGCGAATATTAGAGAACTTGCAGTATGGTCTTACAAAGAGCCTGATCTTCCTCCCTATGAGGAAACAGATTTAGAAGCAGATCCGCTTACTATGATGGTTCAGGATTATATTAAGATGGCTGTAGCTAAATTAGAAAAGACAGAAACGCCTGAACCTGAAATTCCAGAAATAAATAAAACTATTTTAGTAGTTGGTGGGGGTTATACTGGACTTAATGCTGCTTTAGATGCTGCAAAAGCTGGTTATGATGTGGTACTGGTAGAGAAAGAAGCAGAGTTAGGTGGCTTTGCTGCAAAAATGTATAAGAGAACTCCTTCTAAATATCCTTTTACAGATACAGAAGAGAATAATATCTCTGAACTAATTTCTCAGGTTCAAGATAATGATAAAATTAAAGTACTTACTTCTGCTACTATTCAAAAGATTTCTGGTGCTCCTGGTATTTATGAAGCTAATGTGAAAGTAGGAGAAGAAGAACAGACTTTAAATATTGGAGCAATTGTTTTAGCTACAGGTTGGAAGCCTTATGATGCTTCTAAGCTTTCTGACCTAGGTTATGGAAAAATTAAAAATGTGGTTACTAATGTTGAGTTTGAAACCTTAGCTAAAGAAGGCATTAAACGTCCTTCTGATGGAGCAGAAGTTAAAAGTGTAGCCTTTATTCAGTGTGCAGGTCAAAGAGATCCTGAACATTTACCTTATTGTTCTTCTATTTGTTGTATGGTTTCGTTAAAACAGGCTCAATATGTAAGGGAGCTATCTCCTGATGCTAAGGCATTTATTTTTTATAAAGATATGCGAACTACAGGTATTTTTGAAAATTATTATAAAGCAGCTCAAGATGATCCTGGTATCTTTTTAACTAAAGCAGAAATTGAGGAGATTGTGGAAGATGGAGATCAGATAATTGTTCGCGTAAAAGATACTTTGATTGGTGAAGATCTAGAAGTAAAGGTTGACATGGTAGTGCTGGCTACAGGAATGGTTCCAACTACATTTGAAGAGGCTCAATTAGAGTTTGAATTAAAACAAGAGGATTCAGAAGAACAAAAAGAAGAAAACAAAGAAGGTGAAGAAAACGCAGAAGATCCTCGTCTTGTAAAATTGAGAGAAATTTCTTGTTTAAAATTAGACTATCGCCAGGGACCAACATTCCCAGATTTGATGTTATTTGAGGGTTTTGCTGATTCTAATTATATTTGTTTCCCTTATGAAACAAGAAGAACTGGTATTTATACTGCAGGTTGTGTAAGACAACCAATGGGACTTGTAGCTGCCAAGGAAGATGCTACAGGTGCAGCGTTAAAGGCTATTCAATGTATTGAGTCTGCCAATAGAGGGGTTGCAGTTCATCCCCGTTCTGGTGATATGTCTTTTCCAAAATTTAACTTTGTACGTTGTACCCAATGTAAACGTTGTACAGAGGAATGTCCTTTTGGTGCTTTAGATGATGATGAGAAAGGCACTCCAAAGCCAAACCCAACTCGTTGTCGTCGTTGTGGAACTTGTATGGGTGCTTGTCCTGAAAGAGTTATTTCTTTTGATAATTACTCAATTACTATGGTTAATGATATGATTACCTCTATTCAAGTGCCTGAGTATGAAGATGAAGGTGGATATAGAATCCTAGTTCTTTGTTGTGAAAATGACGCCTATCCAGCTTTAGATATGGCTGCTATGAGAGGCAAAAAGTGGTCAGCTTATGTTCGGTTTATACCTGTACGTTGCCTTGGTTCGGTAAATACTCAGTGGATTGCAGAAGCTATGTCTAAAGGTATTGATGGCGTACTTTTGCTTGGTTGTAAGTATGGCGATGATTATCAATGTCACTTTATGAAAGGTAGTGAGCTTTGTAATAGAAGAATGGAAAACGTAGCTGAAACTTTAGCTAGATTACAGGTAGAGGCTGAGAGAGTAAAACAAGTTCAGGTAGCCATTGACGAGTATGATAAGGTACCTGAAATTATAGATCAATTTGTGGAAGAGATAGAAGGTTTTGGTGCTAACCCATATAAGGGCTTCTAGGAGGATAAATAATGGCAAGATTAAAAATTGATCCTGATGTTCAATTTATTAAAGAATTACAAGAGGCAGGGGGCGAGTCTCTAAAAAAATGCTACCAGTGTGCTACCTGTAGCGTAATATGTCCTTTATCCCCAGAGGAAAATCCATTTCCTCGAAAAGAAATGATTTGGGCTCAGTGGGGATTAAAAGACAAATTAGTTAATGATATTGACATTTGGTTATGTCACAATTGTGGGGAATGCTCTGATATGTGTCCTAGAGGAGCAAGCCCTGGAGATGTTTTAGCTGCTTTAAGAAATATGGCTTATCGTTCTTTAGCTAAACCGGCTGTTTTAGGAAAGTGGCTAAGTTCTGCAAAGTATCTGCCTATTTTGTTTGGCATACCAGCTTTATTGTATTTAATTATTTGGGGATTTACCACGGGCCTTACTATTCCTAGCGGAACTATTGAATTTGCAAAAGTTTTCCCTGGTGATTATACGATAGATCCTGTGTTTGGCTTAGTTGCAGTATTTGTTCTTTTTACTTTTGCATCTGCTATAGGAAACTTATTTAGTTCTTTTAAAGCTAGTGGTTATGAGCCAAAAGAAGATGGCCCTAGCTTTTGGAAGGCCCTTTATGATGTGATTAAAGAGGAGATTATAACTCATAGTAAATTTCAGAAATGTACTTCTAACGCAGAGAGATATAAAGGACATCTGTTTTTGTTCTATGGTTTTGTAGCTTTGTTTGTTGTCACCTCTGTAGTGGCTGCAGGACATTGGGGTGGAAAGTTGATTGGACACCCAATGCATACACCAATGAGTTTGGCTAATCCAATTAAATGGTTGGCTAATATTGGGGCAGTTTTATTAATTGCTGGTTTGGTTTTGATTACTAGAATGAGACTTAATACTGATCCGTCCAAAAGTGTAAGCTCCTATTATGATTGGTATCTTTTAGGTGTTATTTGGGCAATTGCTATTACAGGTATTGGGAGTGAAATTTTAAGATTAGCCAATGTAGCTGCATTAGCTTATCCTATGTATTATTTGCACCTTATCTCTGTATTTATGTTAATTGCTTATTTACCATGGACTAAATTGGCGCACTTGGTTTATAGGACAGTGGCACTAGCTTATGCTAGACAAATTGGTCGTAAAGGTCTTGGCGAATAAGTTTCAGTAGAGAACATCAGTTTTAGAAAAAGCCCTGTCATCTGACAGGGCTTTTTTGTTTTTTCTGAAAAAAATTCATTTTAGAGGCTAATATATTGAATAAAAAGAAAAAAAGACTCGGAAAATAAATAAAAAGTTGATTTAGATGTTAGTTTGCGATATGCAAGTCTTCAAAATAGAATTAAAGGAGGGGTGTAGATGAAAAAGTTTTTACTTAACATGCTAGTAGTAGTGGGGTTACTACTTTGTGCTGGTCCTGGCTTTGGGAAAACGATAAAAATTGGGTTGCTTTGTCCTTTAACAGGGTCTTGGGCTAGTGAAGGTCAGGATATGGAAAAGATTGTTAAGCTTTTGGCAGATGAACTAAATTCTAAGGGTGGTTTGTTGGGTTCAAAAGTAGAAGTTGTGGTGGAAGATGATGGTGGAGATCCAAGGACTGCTGCTTTGGCAGCTCAGCGTTTGGCTGCACAAGAAATTGTAGGGGTTATTGGAACTTATGGTTCTTCAGTAACAGAGGCTACTCAAAATATTTTTGATGAAGCTAAAATTATTCAAATTGCCAATGGTTCTACGGCAATTCGTTTAACTGAAAAAGGTTTAAAGTATTTTTTTAGAACTTCTCCACGGGATGATGAGCAAGGTAGAGTAGCTGCTGATTATATAATGAAAAAAGGGTACAAACGAGTAGCTATTTTACATGATAATACAACTTATGCCAAAGGGTTAGCAGATGAAACAAAGACTTTGCTTAAAAAAAGAGGAGCTAATATTGTATTTTTTGATGCTCTTACCCCAGGGGAAAGAGATTATTCTGCTATTTTAACTAATTTAAAGGCAAAAAATCCAGATGTAGTTTTCTTTACTGGTTATTATCCAGAAGCAGGTTTACTTTTAAGGCAAAAAATGGAAATGGGCTGGAATGTTCAGTTTATTGGTGGGGACGCTACTAATAACCCAGATTTAGTAAAAATTGCAGGCAAAGATGCTGCAAAGGGATTTTTGTTTTTAAGTCCTCCTGTTCCTCAAGATTTAGATACTAAAGAAGCAAAAGATTTTTTAACTGCATATAAGAAAAAATATGGTGATCTTCCTGGTTCTGTGTGGGCTGTATTGTCTGGAGATGGCTTTTTAGCTTTAACTACTGCAATTAAGGCTACAAAATCTACAGATCCAGATACTTTAGCCGATTATTTACACAATAAATTAAAAGATATGCCAGGTCTTACAGGTAAAATAGCCTTTGATAGTAAAGGTGATAGAGTTGGAGCTCTTTATCGTATTTATAAAGTGGATGCTCAAGGCAACTTTATATTACAATAGAGACTGTTTTTAAAAAGGTGCTCTTTTTATAAAAAGAGCACCTTTTTATTCTAAAATTTTAATGGGGTGATAGTAAATGGAATTATTTATTCAGCAGCTTACTAATGGTTTAGCAATAGGTGGAATTTATGCCCTTATTGCCTTGGGATATACTATGGTTTATGGTGTTATGAAGTTAATTAATTTTGCCCATGGTGATTTATTTTCTATTGGGGCATATTTAGGACTTACTTTACTTCTTTCTTTTGGTTTAGTTGACAAGGTTGGAGCAACTGCTGCTATTTTAATCTTAATGTTTATGGTGATGGGTTTAGTGGGGTTAATAGGGATTATTTTAGAGAGAGTTGCTTATAGACCCCTTAGAAAAGCAGATAGGTTAGCAGCTGTAGTTTCAGCTCTTGGAGCTTCTATTTTTTTTGCTAATAGTTTGATGCTTATTTATGGAGCAAAGTTTAGAGTTTATCCTCATAATTTACTGCCCAAAACAGCGGTAGAAATTTTAGGTATGAAAATACCTCTTATTAGAATTTTACTTTTAGCTGCATCTTTTATTTTAATGGCTGGGTTATATTTATTTGTTCAAAAAACAAAGACAGGGACTGCAATTAGGGCTGCTGCGATTGACCAAGGTGCAGCAAAGTTGATGGGTATAAATGTTAATAGAATTATTTCTATAGTTTTTTTTATAGGGCCAGCCTTAGGTGGAGCAGCAGGTATTATGGTCGGTATTTATTATGGCCAAATTAATTTTTTAATGGGATGGCTTTATGGTTTAAAGGCTTTTATTGCTGCTGTAATTGGTGGTATTGGCAATATTCCAGGAGCAATGTTAGGAGGTCTTATTTTAGGAGTTGTAGAGTCTTTAGGCGCAGCCTATATTTCTTTTGCCTGGAAAGATGCAATAGCCTTTTTTGTGCTTATAATTATTCTTATTGTTAGACCTACAGGAATATTAGGTGAAAGAGTGGCAGAAAAGGTATAAGGGAAGGAATGATGAAAAAAGAAAAAATTATAGATTTTTTAGTTGTTATTATCCTTGCGTCAGCGCCTCTATTTTTAAATACCTATTGGGTTGATGTGTTAAATAATATTGGTATTTATGCTATTTTAGCGTTGAGTTTGAATTTTATTTTAGGTCATACTGGTCTATTTCATATGGGACATGCCGCATTTTATGCTATAGGTGCGTATACTACTGCTATTTTAAACACAATGTATCATGTTCCGATTATTTGGTTAATGCCTGTGAGTGGGCTTCTTGCAGGTATTTTTGGGTATCTAGTAGCTAGGCCTATAATCCATTTAAGAGGTGATTATCTTTTAATTGTAACCATTGGGATTGTAGAAATAGTAAGGATAGCGCTTATTAATAATATTTTTGGCCTAACAGGGGGATCTAATGGGATTTTTGGTATTTCTAGGCCCAAACTTCTTGGAATAATAATTCGTAGACCCCAAGAGTTTTTTTATTATATTTGGATTTTTTTGGGTATAAGTGTTTATTTATTTCATCGTTTGGAGAATTCTAGGTTTGGACGTGCTTTAAATTATATTAAAGAAGATGATTTAGCTGCAGAAGGTAGTGGGGTTGATTCTTCAGGTTATAAGTTAAAGGCATTTATTATTGGAGCTATTTGGGCTGGATTTGTAGGAAATATATATGCTTCTAAAATGACCATTATTTCTCCAGAGTCTTTTTCTTTTTGGGAATCTGTTATTCTTTTTGTAATTGTTATCTTAGGTGGTAGTGGTAGCATGAGAGGAATTATTTTGGGCAGTTTTCTAATTATTGGGTTGCCAGAATTGTTTCGACAATTTGCTAGTGCTAGGATGTTGATTTTTGGAGCTGCAATGGTAGTGATGATGATATTTAGACCTCAGGGAATTATTCCACCTAAGCCAAGAAAGTATGCGTTAGATGCTTTAAATTGGGAAAAGGGCTAGGCATTCTCTTAGTTTATAAAAATCTGGGCAAAAAAGTTATATAGTGAGAAGGTGCTTAAAATGAATTTACTTAGTATTCGCAATCTTACCAAGTCTTTTGGTGGCCTTATGGCTGTAAATGATGTGAGTTTTGATGTGCCTGCTGGTTCTATTGTAGGATTAATTGGCCCGAATGGAGCTGGTAAGACCACGGTGTTTAATCTAATTACAGGCAATTATCAGCCAGATAGAGGAGAGGTCTTGTTTGAAGACAGAAATTTAGTAGGTTTGCCAACTCATAAGATAGTAGAATTTGGTATTGCTAGGACTTTTCAGACTATTAGACTTTTTCAAAATTTATCTGTTTTAGAAAATGTATTAGCAGGATGTCATTGTAGAATGAGAGCAGGAATGATTGCCTGTATGTTTTGGCCTAAGTGGCAACGTCAGGAAGAAAAAAAAGCTCTTGAAAAGGCCTTAGAAGAATTAAAATTTGTTTCCTTAGAAAAGGAAGCAGAAAATAAAGCCAAAAATCTTTCTTATGGAAATCAGAGATTATTAGAAATTGCAAGGGCTTTAGCTACTGACCCAAAACTATTGATTTTAGATGAACCAGCTGGAGGAATGAATGAACAGGAAACCCAAGCTTTAGTTAACTTAATAGATGAGATAAAAAAGAGAGGCATAACTGTTCTTCTAATAGAACATGACATGAGTTTGGTTATGCGTATTTGTGAGAAAATAGTTGTTTTAGAACATGGGGCTAAAATAGCAGAAGGAGGACCTGAGGAAATTAAGTCTAATCCTCAGGTTATAGAAGCTTATTTAGGATCTGACGAGGATTAGAGATATGTTAAAAATAGAAAATTTGCATGTAAGCTATGGTAATGTAGAAGCCTTGCATGGCATTGAATTGGAAGTCAATGAAGGAGAAATTGTAACGATTTTAGGAGCCAATGGCGCAGGTAAATCCACTACTTTGTTAACTATAAGTGGGCTGCTAAAACCAACAAAAGGAAGTATTTTTTTTGGAGATATAGAAATAAGTAAATTAGATGCTCATGAAATAGTAAAATTAGGTATAGCTCAAGTTCCGGAAGGTAGGAGGGTATTTTCTACTCTTACTGTACAAGAAAATTTAAATTTAGGAGCGTTTACTGTTGAGGATGAGAAAACTATAAAAAAGAATTTAGAGTGGATATTTAGTTTATTCCCTAGGTTGGAAGAAAGAAAGGAACAATTGGCTGGTACCCTAAGTGGTGGAGAACAGCAGATGTTAGCTATAGCAAGGGGACTTATGGCTAATCCTAAAATTCTTCTTTTAGATGAACCAAGTTTAGGTTTAGCCCCTATATTAGTGAAATCTATTTTTGCTACTATTAAAGAGATAAATCAAAGTGGAGTGACTGTGTTGTTAGTAGAACAAAATGCAAAAGCAGCCTTAAAACTTGCCCATAGAGGCTATGTTATGGAGGTTGGCAATATTGTATTAGCTGATAATTCTGAAAATCTTTTGACTAATCCTGCAGTTAGAAAGGCTTATCTAGGAGGATAAAAAAGTAATTTTATTTTTGACCATATACTAGAAAGGTGATAAAAAACGGTCTAGGAGGTAGAAATGTTTCCTGGACCGTTTTTTTATTTTCCTTTTTTCTTTATTGTTATATTTATCTTTTTTCTTATAGTTTTTTTTCTTTTTGGGCTTATTAAAATTGGCGCTATAGTTATTGCCTTTTCAAAGCTAGGGCTTAGTGGATGGCAGGTCTTTTGGCTGTTAATTTTAACTTTAATTGGAAGTGGTATAAATTTACCCTTACTTAAAAGAGAGTTGAAGGTTTATTCTTTGGAATTAGATGTTGATCCTTTTTTTCGTCCTTTTTTTAGGCATGTGCGTCCTTATCCTTATGATTTTATGACAAAACATGAGCAAGTAATTGCCTTAAATATAGGAGGTGGTTTAATACCTCTTCTTCTTTCTATTTACTTTATATTTCAAATAGGAGTTACAATAAATTTAGGGATTTGTTTTTTAATAGTTGCTTTTGTATGTTATAAACTTGCTAGGCCTATTGCTGGAGTGGGTATTGGCATACCTTTTTTGATTCCTCCACTTGTTACAGTGTTAGTCACATGGTTGTTTGCTCCTAAGGATATAGCTCCTCAGGTAGCCTATATTTCAGGTACATTGGGTACTTTGATAGGTGCTGATGTATTGCACTTATTAGATCCAAGAGAACAAGATAAATTAGTAAGTCCTGTATTATCTATTGGAGGAGCTGGCACTTTTGATGGCATTTTTCTGTGTGGAATTTTAGCAGTGCTTTTTGCTTAAAAATTTTTTAGAGGCAAATAAATGCAACTTTATTATCAAGATGTAAAACCTTTAATTTATACTCAAAAGCAAGTTTTTGTACCATTAAAGAATTTTCTTCTTAATAGGGATCATATTCTAGAACCTGATACGATAAGGGTGGGTGCTGTTTTTAATTCTTCTTATGTATGTTTGGATAAAGTTTGTTTAAATGGAGAGTTTTATCTTGTATTTTCTAAATTTGAGCCACATTCTGAATTTATAGTAAATCGCCAAGGCTTTACTTTAGCAATTATTACTTTAAGTGATAAAGGATATTCCAATTTACGAAAGGATAAAAGTGGGCCTCAAATAGAAAGTATGGTTGAGCCCATTTTGCCTCTAAGTTGGGTTAAAAATTATATTTTGCCCGATAATTTTTCTTCTTTAAAGTATTTATTAATTCATTTAGCCCAGTTTTTAGGAGTTGATATAATTATAACCACAGGAGGAACAGGCGTTTATCCCAGAGACATTACTCCAGAAGCTACTTTAGAAGTTATTGAAAAGCGTTTGCCAGGCTTTGAACAAGCAATGCTTTTTACTTCTCTACAAAAAACACCTCATGCAGTGCTTTCTAGAGCTATATGTGGTATTTGTAAAAAAACTTTGATACTTAATCTTCCAGGTAGTCCTAAGGCCGTTAGAGAAAATTTAGAATCAATTTTACCAGCATTAAAACATTGTTTAGAAAAGATTCATGGCGACCCAACAGAATGTGGCTCATAAAGATCAAGAAGTTCTTCCCGAAGAGTTTTTACGATCTCTTACGATAAAAGTCTGTATTATACGACTTGTCTTATTAGGGATAATTTTTACCTTAATTGCTTCTACTTGGATAAATATTATTCCTTCTGTTCATTATTTTATCACATATAAAGATTTATATATTCTTTTTTTTGTTGCTGGATTTGGTATAAATATTTTATATCTTCTTTCTTGGAATAAGTTCCAATCAGTATATAAATTTATAAGAATTCAGTTAATATCTGATATATTTTTTACTTTATATTTAATTTTTTTAACAGGTGGATTAAAAAGTGCTTTTTCATTTTTAATTGTAGTGGTTATCTTTTTGTATGGTAGAATATTTGGTTTAAAATCTAGTTTTATCATAAGTACAATTGTTATACTATTTTATAGTTTTATTTTATTTTTGCAGTTAAAATATCCTTATTGGTGGGGAGTAACTAGATTTGTATTTACAAGTTTACTGTTTTTTTATTTTTTAAACTTTGTTGCAATTTGTTTAATTAATATTTTGCTTTATCTTACAAAATCTCAAGAAAGAGGCCTGGTATTTGAGTTACTTTCTCAAGAGATAGCTTTAAGTCATGCAGAGGCATTAAAAAAGAGCATTTTTGATTCTGTAGAATCTTTAATTTTTGTATTAAGTGAAAGTGGAGAAATCATTTCTTTAAATAAAAAAGCAGTAGAATTTTTGGATAGAAAAAAAGCTAGTTTTGTAATAGGTAAAAAAATAGAATTTTTTTCTTCAGAATTAGCAGATATTTTTAATAAAAATTTAGAAAATAAAAATATCTTTAAGGTAGTGCTAAAGGGAAGAAAGTTTTGGGCAAAAGTTTCGTATCTTCCTGGGGAAAATATTTATATTTTCTTTTTAAATGACGTTACAGAGCAAGAAGAATTACAGGAAAAAATTTTTCAAATGGAGAAAATGGCCAGTTTAGGTGAGTTGGCCGCAGGTATTGCCCATGAGATAAAAAATCCCTTGGCAGGGATTAAAGCTAGTTTGCAATTATTACAAGATGAACAAGACAAGGTATTAAAAGATAGACTTTTTAGAATAGTCTTAAATGATATAGATAGGTTAGATAAATTAGTAAAAGATTTCTTGGCCTTTGCAAAGCCTAAAGAGGAGGTTAAAGAAGAGGTAAAGGTTGGAGATGTTATTCAAGACGTATTATTTTTATTGAGGATGAGATTGAAAGATGTAGATATTATTATAGGACCTGGAGTGGAGAAACTTATTTTTTATTGGAACAAAGAACAGTTAAAACAAGTTATTTTAAATTTACTTGTCAATGCCATAGAAGCCTCTTTAGATGGAGGGAAAAAGATTTTTATTAAAGCAGAAATAAATAAAAATGAACAAAAGTTAATTATTGAGGATACAGGTCATGGTCTTAGCGATGAAGAGAAGAGAAGAGCATTTGAGCCATTTTTTACTACTAAAAAGAAAGGTACAGGATTAGGTCTTTCTATTGCTCTTCGTTTATGTCATTTGAATGAGAGTAGTTTAGAATTTGATCATGGGGTTAAAAAAGGGTGTAAGGTTGTGTTAAGTTCAAAGAGACTTAAAAAAGACAATAAAGGATTGGATAAAAATGGATAGATTTATCGCAGATTTACATATACATTCACCATTTTCTAGAGCCACGAGTAAAAAACTTATGCCTCGTAATCTGGCTGCGTGGGCAGAAGTAAAAGGTATAAATTTACTTGCAACAGGTGATTTTACACATCCTAAATGGCTTGAGATTTTGGAAAATGAGCTTGAACCAGTAAGAGATGGTCTTTTTCAGCTAAAAGATAGAAGTAATCTTCATAAAGAAATCCCAGGCATGGAACATCCATTAAAAGGTAATGTATATTTTTTATTAAGTGCAGAGATTAGCTCTATTTATAAAAAAAATGGCAAGGTTAGAAAAATTCATAACCTTGTTTATGTTCCTTCTTTTGATAAAGCAAAAGTTTTAAATAAAAGATTAGCCCGTATAGGGAATATAGAGTCAGATGGAAGGCCTATATTGGGTTTAGATGCAAAAGATTTGCTGGAAATGGTTTTAGAGTTAGATTCTAAGGCATACTTTATTCCTGCTCATATTTGGACACCTTGGTTTTCTTTATTTGGTTCAAAGTCAGGTTTTGACTCGATTGAAGAATGTTTTGGAGAATTAAGTCAGTATATTTTTGCTTTAGAAACAGGTCTTTCTTCAGATCCTGAGATGAATTGGATGTGGAGCAAATTGGATAGATTTTTTTTGGTTTCAAACTCAGATGCGCATTCTGGAGAAAATCTCGCTAGAGAAGCTAATATTTTTCAAGGTGAGATAAGTTATGAAGGTGTTTTTTATGCCTTGCAAGGGCAGGGACTTAGTCATAAATTTTTAGGAACATTGGAATTTTACCCTGAAGAAGGTAAATATCATTTAGATGGTCATAGAAAGTGTGGGGTAGTTTTAACTCCGCAAGAAACAATCCTTAGAAATGGCATTTGTCCAGTATGTGGTAAAAAGTTAACAGTAGGAGTGCTTCATAGAGTACTTGCCTTAGCTGATAGAGATAAACCTAAGCAGCCCAAAAATCGTCCAGGATATACTTCGTTAATTCCTTTAAAGGAAATAATAGGAGAGTTTTTGCAAGTTGGCTCAAAAAGTAAAAAAGTTCATTCTTTTTATTTAGATTTAATCACTAAATTTGGTTCTGAGTTAGATATTTTATTAAAGATTCCTGAGGATGAGTTAGGACGTATATCTAAACCATTGCAAATAGCAATTTCTAGAATGCGTAGAGGAGAAGTGTTAAGAAAACCAGGGTTTGACGGAGAGTATGGTCAAATCTCACTTTTTACTTCAAAAGAGTTGAAAGAACTTAAACAGGGTAGATTTTTATTTGTGAACGTTGATTTAGAAAATAAAAAGTATACTAGAGATATTTCTAAGTTTCAATTAGATACTCCAGAAGATTTTAAGGTATTGTCTAATAGTTACACCCTAGAGCAGAAACAGGCTATTTCTCATCCTGGCCCAGTTTTAACAATAGCTGGTCCTGGGACAGGCAAAACATTTACTCTTCTTGGTAGAGTTTTTCGTTTATTAAAAGAAGGAATAAGTCCAAGACACATTTTGGTAGTAACTTTTACTCGGAAAGCTGCTTTAGAGTTAAAGGAAAGATTGCACTCTGTTTTGGGTGAAGGTGTAGGTATGCCATGTGCAGACACCTTGCATGCTTTAGCTTATGATTACTGGCAAAAAGTTCATAAAGAAAAGCCTTTGATTTTGGATGAGGAAGGGGCAAAAAAGCTTTTTGCTGTTTCCAATCCTCATTTAAAGTCAAGAGAAATAAAAGAGAGTTGGGAGCATTTGCTTTTAGCTCGCGAACAAAGAAAAAAATTAAATACAACGGAATTAGAAGAGCAAGCTGAACGTTATATTAATTTAAAAAAAGACCTAAATGTAGTTGATTATTTGGATTTGTTGGAGTTTTGGTTACATGAATTAGAGGTGGGAAATTTTGTAAGGCCATATACTCATATTTTAGTGGATGAAATTCAAGATTTATCACCGTTACAGTTAGAATTAATTGCTCATCTTGCTCCAGAAGAAGGTATTGGCTTTTTTGCCATTGGTGATCCTAAACAAGCGATTTATAGTTTTAGAGGTGGAGTGTCAAATATCGAGCAATATCTTAAAACCATTTGGCCTAAACTTAAGATTTTATTTTTATCTAAAAGTTATCGCTCTGGACAAAAGATTTTAGATGTAGCTAGCTGTCTTTTTAAAGAACAAAAGTTAGAAGCCGTGCAAAAAAGGAAAAGCAAGCTTTATTTACTTAAAGCTCCTTCAGGAATGTATGAATCTTTTTGGGTTGCAGATAAGGTAAAAGAACTGCTTGGAGGAACTTCTCATTTGGAGGCAGATTTAAATGGCGGGGAACTATCTCCTGGAGATATTGCTATTTTAGTTAGATTTAAGGCCCTAATAGAGCCTTTTAAGCAGGCTTTAAAAAGTAGGGGTATTCCTTATTCTGTTCCTGAAGAGGAAGCTTTTTTTAAAGACTCTAGGATAGAAATAATTTTAAAGGAAGTATCTAAAGTTTTAGGTCTTAGTCCTGAGAATGATAAGGGAACGTCAATTGTACCAGAACATATTTTAACTGAGGGACCAAAAGGGATAAAGAATTTTTTAAAAGATATTCCACCTTTTGATCCTCTTTTTTGGGAGAGTAAACCATTTTTGGCCTTGGAACGGCTTTATGAGCAGGAAGAAGGTTGGCTTGGGGTTTTAAATTATATTAAACTAGAAACAGAGTTGGATTTAGTGAGGGGGAAAAGCCAGCAAGTTAGAATAATGACTCTACATGCTAGTAAAGGGTTAGAATTTGAAGCAGTATTTTTACCTTGTTTAGAGGATGGTATTGTTCCTTTTGTTGGTGTGAGTAAGCTTTTTGAAACAGAAGAAGTAGAGCCTAATGCAGAAGAAGAGGAAAAAAGACTGTTTTATGTAGGTATAACAAGGGCTAGAAAATATTTGTTTTTAAGTTTTGCTAAAACTAGGAAAATATATGGTAAAAAATTGACCCTACCTTCTTCTAGGTTTTTAAGTCTTCTTAATAAGAACCTTTTTATCATCAAACAGCCTCAAAGACAAATAAAGCGTAAAGAGAAGCAAAATAAGTTGTTTTAATTTTTTATTTGGTAATTGCCTGATGATGAAAACCTTTTTATTAAGTGCTCCTTCCTATGTTTTGCCTGCAACTATAGAAAAAAATTGTTTGTTTTTACAAAAATATGTTTCAGGTATTTATTTAGCTTTTTTTGAAACTAAGGCTTGTTTGGAATATACTGAGAAAGATTTACCTTTGTCTTTAGCAAACTTTCCTTTTCGTTATCATATTCATTTCCCTTTAGATTTAAAATGGCAAAAAGATGGATGTTATGAAGCTGAAATATGTTTTAGTTTATGGGAAAAAGTAAAATTTTTATCTCCTTGGAGTGGAGTTTTGCATCCACCTAAAGAAAAAGAGAAATTGCAAAAGTTTGTTGATACGTGGGTAGACTTAGGCGGGATTGCAGAAGATCTTTTAATTGAAAATATTAAGGGTATAGATTTAGTAGATCTTTGGCCTGTGGTCTTAGGTACAGGGGTAAATGTTTGCCTTGATATTGGCCATATGTTGGCCTATGGCCAAGAGAGTATTTTACACTTGTCTGGATTTTGGAAACGGGTGAAATTACTTCATTTTTATGGTAAGGAGACGTGTGAACGTCATTATGATTTAAGTTTTTTGTCTGACGCAGGCTGGAATTTTTTTAAAAAGATTCTAACTAACATATCTGACCAAACTGAAATTGTTTTGGAATTGTTTAACAAAAAGGATTTTTTGAATTCCTTAAGAATATTAAGAAAAAAACAAAAAGATTTGGGGGTTAAATTTGTTTGAGTTAGTTCTTGGTGGGGTAAGGAGTGGAAAATCAAAGTTTGCTTTAAGCCTGTTAAAGAAAGAAGGTAGAAGAGGATTAATTGTTACTGCTAAGAGTTTGGATTTTAACTTTAAGAGGCAGATTTTACAACATAGAAAAGAGCGAGATAAAGATATTTTAGTTTTTGAATCTGGTCATGATTTGGGCGCAAGAATAGCAAACTTACCTTTGGATTTGGATAGTCTTTTAATCGAAGGGCTTGACTTCTGGTTCTTTTCTATAGTGAAATTGAAAAATAAAGAGCAAATTTTATCTTCTTTTTGGAAGAACTTGAAAAATAGGCGAGAACATGTAGTGCTAGTAAGCAGTGAAATGAGTTTGGGTTTTTTGCCTGTAAATATTGATATAGAACTTGTAAGAGAGTGTGGAGAATTTAATCAAAAACTTGCTCAGTTATGTAGTAAAGTTTACTTGGTAGTAGCAGGGTGTCCTGTTATATTAAAGGATAAGGAAGATAAGGAAAATGGCTTATTTTAAAAATCTCACAGATAAGATTCCTCAGCTATTAAATTTGCTGGATAAACAAGAGAGATGGCTAATATTAATTAATGCTGATCCAGATGCCCTTTCTTCTGCTTTGGCTTTAAAAAGGATTATGGCCAGGAGAGTTTTAGATGTAGGTATTGGGCATATTAATGAGATTAGTAGACCAGATAATTTAGCTATGATAAGATTATTGCGCATACCTACTAAAAAAGTAACTTCTAATTTGATTGTTCAGTATGATCGGTTTGCTCTGGTGGATTCTCAACCGCATCATCATCCAAGCTTTCAAGAAATTGATTTTTCTATAGTCATTGACCATCATCCGCTATCTTCTGAACATCCTGTAGAGGCAGATTTTCAAGATATCAGACCAGATTATGGAGCAAATGCTACTATTTTAACCGAGTATCTTTATAATTTAAAAATAAGACCGGGCAAATTATTAGCGACTGCTTTGGTTTACGGTATTAAAACAGATACACAAAGTTTTGAACGACCTTTTGCTGAAACAGATATTAAGGCTTTTAAATATCTAACAAAATTTTATAATTCATTATTACTTCAAAAGATTATTAGGTCCGAATTTCATAAAGACTGGCTTAAATATTTTTGTCAGGCTTTCCGCAAATTAAAATTTTTAGGTAATGGGCTTGGAGTATGTTTGGGTAATGTGGAATCTCCTGATATTTTGGTAATTTTAGCTGATTTTTTTCTCCAAATTCACAATATTTCCTGGGATATGGTTGGAGGAGTATATGATAATAAGTTAGTGGTTATTTTTAGAGGAGACGGATTGAGGAGAGATATGGGAAAATTAGCGATGAAGATGTTTTCAGATTATGGTCCTGCTGGTGGACATAGGGCTATGGCTAGAGCAGAAGTTCCTTTAGAGAACTTAAATGGTGTTCATCCCCAACAATTTTTATGGCAAAGATTTTATCATGTGCGGAAGAAAAGTAGAAAAGTAAAATCCGGAAAAGAAGGTCAAAAAGAGAATGCTTAAGGAGAAGTTTAAATGGTCTAGCCCTTCTATTTTTCTTATAGATGGAAGTTCTTATATTTATCGCGCCTTCTATGCTTATCGCAATTTAACTAGGTCTGATGGTTTTCCCACCAATGTAATTTTTATTGTATTAAAATTAGCTTTAAAAATTTTAAGAGAAGAAGAGCCCGATTATTTGGGTTTTTTTGTGGATGGAAAAGGCCCTACCTTTAGAAACAAAATTTATTCTGAGTATAAGGCCAATAGATTAAAGATGCCAGAGCCTCTTTCTGTGCAGATTCCACCTTTGCTTGAAGGATTAAAATTACTTGGAATTTCTTCTTGGATAACAGAAGGAGTGGAAGCTGACGATTGCATCGCTAGTTTAACTAAGCGTTTTAAAGAGCAATATCCTATAGTAATAGTTGGCTCAGACAAAGATTTGTTTCAGCTTTTAGATAGAAATGTAGTTATTTGGGATCCAGGGGGAAAAGAATCTAAAATAATCACCCACAGTGATTTTAAGGAAAAATGGGGATTTTCTCCTAACCGATGGCCTGACTTTCAAGCCTTAGTGGGAGATAGTAGCGATAATATCCCAGGTATTCCAGGAATAGGGCCAAAAACAGCTCAAAAAATTTTACAAAAATTTTCTTCGCTCGAACTACTTGAAGAAAATTTTTTAAGTTTAACAAAAAGAGAACAACAAAAAATAAAAGGCAACTTTAATAACCTTTATCTTTATAGGGAGCTTACTTTTTTAAAAACAGATGCTTGTTTAGATATAGAGTTAAAAGACCTTAAAGTAGAAAAGATAAATCATATAAAATTAAAAAAATTTTGTGAAAAATATGAATTTTTTTCTTTTTTAAAAGAACTAAACTTGGAAAATAAAACATCTATTGTTCCAAAGGGGTTACCTATCTTTTCAAGAGATAATAATCTCAAAGAGAATACCAATGAATTTAAAATAAAGCGTGTTGAAGAAAAAGATTTAATATTATCTTTGCCTTCACAGTTAGGTCTTTTTCTAGAGAAAGGGCGAGTATTTTTGAGTAATGATAAAGAAGAATTTGAAATATTATTTGATTTATCAGAATTATTTCCCCTTCTTCAGAAGAAAGTTGTTTTCTGTCCTCAATTAAAACCTATTTTAAAAAGATTTCCTAATATATTAGAGTTAAGTATTCAATGGTATGATCTAAGTCTTTGTGCGTATCTTTTAAATCCTGAGCAAAGAGATTACTCTTTTTCCAGACTAAAAAAAAGTTTAGAACAGGATAGAGGAATATCAATTCAAGGAAAGGCTTTGGCCGTTTTAGAAGTTGGAAGGCATCTTTTAGCTCAGATTCAAGCTGTAGAGTTAGAAGATTTGCTTGTAAAATTAGAACAGCCTCTTAGTGCCGTTCTAGTAGAAATGGAAAAAAGAGGCATTTTAATCGATAAACAAAAATTTAATAAATTTTTAAACTTAGTACAGCAAGAATTAGATTCATTGACTACTAAGATATATGTTTTAGCAGGTAAAGAATTCAATATAAGATCTACTCAACAGTTAAGTGCAGTTTTATTTCAAGACCTAAAATTAAAAGGCAAAAAAAAGACAGCTTCTGGTTTTTTTTCTACCTCAGAAGCAGCTTTGGAAAAGCTTAGGCAAGCTCATCCTATTGTTGAACTGGTTTTAAAATATAAGAGATTAGAAAAATTGAGGTCTACTTATTTAAAACCTTTACCTCAGAAGGTAGATATTAATGGAAGATTACATACAACTTTCAATCAATTAGCTACTGCTACAGGAAGGCTTTCTAGTAGTAATCCTAATCTGCAAAATATCCCTATTCGAGGAGAATATGGGCCAAAAGTGCGAGAGTGTTTTATTGCTCCCAATGGTTACAAATTAATCTCTGCAGATTATTCTCAGATTGAGCTGAGGATATTGGCTCATCTTTCAGAAGATCCTGTCTTGTTAGAGGCTTTTAATAGAGATGAAGATATTCACACTGCTACTGCGTGTTTAATTTTTTCTAAGTCAAAAGAACAAATAACGCCTGATGACAGAAGAAAGGCAAAAACTATCAATTTTGGTTTGCTTTATGGAATGGGACCTCAAAAGTTGGCAAGAGAATTAGGATTTAGCTTAAAAGAAGCCAAACAGTTTATTACAGTTTATTTTGAAAAGCTAAGCAGAGTAAAGGAATTTTATCAAAAAGTTGAAAATTTTGCTAAAACACATGGGTTTGTTTCCACAGTATTTGGTCGTAGGCGTCTCCTTCCCCATATTAACTCTAGGAACGAACATTTAGTTGCTCAAGCTAAGCGTATGGCAATTAATACGGTTGTTCAAGGTTCAGCTGCAGACATTATAAAAAAGGCAATGTTATTGGTGGAAAAGGATGCATTATTGTATAAATTGAATGCAAGACAAATTCTTCAAATTCATGATGAACTTTTATTAGAGGTTCCAGAAAACGTTGCTTTTGAGGCAGGTAAGAGAGTAAAAGAATTAATGGAACAGGTTTATCCCTTAAAAGTTCCTTTGAAAGTTGATTTAGGTATAGGTCCAAATTGGAAAGAAGCCCACTAAATTAAACGATTGTTTAAAAGTCTATTGATTTTTATATTAGGCTAGGATTTGATAAAAGATAATAAATATTTTCTATTCTAAGGAGAGAAGATGAAAAAAACAAGAATGCTTACCCCAGGGCCAACTCCTTTACCAGAGAATGTGCGGTTAAGTTTGGCCAAAGATATGATCCATCATCGTAAGCCTGAGTTTAAAAAGATCTTACAGGATGTGCAAAAAGGATTGCAATATCTTTTTGGTACTCAAGAGCCTGTATTGATCTTAAGTAGTTCTGGAACAGGAGCAATGGTGGCTGCTGTGAATAATTTGTTTTCTCCTGGTGAAACAGTAGTAGTGGTGGAGGCAGGAAAATTTGGAGAGCGCTGGACAGAGATTGCAAGAGAGCGTGGTTTAAAAGTGGTTAGGTTAGAAGTAGAATGGGGTGAAGCTGTAGAGATTAATAAACTAAGTGATGTGTTAGAGAAATTTAAATCTATTAAAGGTGTTTTGATTCAAGCCTCTGAAACTTCTACAGGAGTGCTTCATCCTATTCAAGAGGTGGCTAATTTATGTCAAAAAAAAGGCATTATTAGCGTAGTCGATGGTATTTCTGCTGTGGGAATATCTCCATGTCCTATGGATAAATGGGGAATAGATTGTTTACTTACAGGATCTCAAAAAGGACTTATGTTGCCACCAGGACTTGCTTTTATTTCTTTAAGTAAAAAGGCTTTGGAAAAGGTAAAAACAATTAAACAAAGAGGATTTTATTTTGATTTGTTAAAAGAACATGCAAGTATTTTAAAATGTCAAACAGCGTATACTTCTTCTATTAATTTATTAGTTGGTTTACAAGAAAGTCTTCGTTATTTTCGTGAATGTGGGCTTAAAAATATTTATAAAAAACAAAAAGCCCTTACAGAAATGGTTCGAGAGGGCGTAAAGTTAATTGGCTTAGAATTACTTGCTTTAAAAGATTATACTTGGGGGCTAACTGCAGTGAAAATGCCTGCTGGTCTTGACGCTTCAAAAGTATTGTCTATTTTAAAAGAAAAATATGGTTATGTATTAGCTGGGGGCCAAGGACCTTTAAAAGGTAAAATTATTCGTATAGGTCATATGGGATATGTAGATTATGTTGATCTTGCAGGTTGTCTTTATGCCTTACAAAAGTCTTTTGTTCAAGCAGGGGGAGTTAGTGGAGCTAGGAATTTTATAGAGCGAGCAATGGACATATATTTTAAGACCTTAGAGGAAAGTTAAACAGTAAGATTATATTATTAGGTAGCTTGTTGTTAAATTAAGGAGGGAAGGTATATGAGTGAGAAAAATGAAGAAAAAATTATTGTGAATGATCGAAGAGTAAAATTAGATGATGATGAACCATCTGAAAGTGAGGCTAGGAAATTAGCTGAAAAAAAGATGGCTCATGATTATGAAGAAGCTTCAAAGAATAAAGAATTGCATTTTCCAAAAGTTGATTTTTCAACTTTTATTATTTCTTTAAGCTCTTCTGCCCTTGTTCATTTAGGAGAAGTTCCAGAACCAGAAAGTGGAAAAACACAGCCTAATTTGGCCTTAGCCAAACATACAATAGATGTGTTAGGGATATTAGAAGAGAAAACAAAAGGGAACTTAACTGTGCAAGAAGAAAAACTATTAAGAGATGTTTTATTTGATTTGCGGATGAAATACGTTCAAAAGGCAGGTTAAAAATGGGTAAGATAAACGTAGGAATTGTAGGGATTAGTGGATATACAGGTATAGAACTTTTGCGTTTATTATGCACTCACCCTTTTTTTGAATTAAAACAAGCTACATCTCGGAAACTTAGAGGTAAAAAAATAAAAGAGGTATTTCCTTTTGCAGACAAATTCTCTGAGCTTATTATTACGGATATAGAGAAAGATGGTCTTGATGCAGATATAGAATTATATTTTTTAGCTGTTCCTCATGGTACAGCTATGAAATTAGCCCAAAAAATAATCCAAGCTGGTAAAAAAGTAGTAGATCTGAGTGCTGATTTTAGGCTTAAAAATAAACAAGTTTATGAAGAGTGGTATAAAGTAAAACATGTTGCGTGGGATTTAATGTCAGAGGCAGTATATGGTCTCCCTGAAATATATGCTTCTAAGATAAAAAATTCTCGTTTAGTTGCTAATCCTGGGTGTTATCCAACCTCAGCGATTTTGGCTCTTTATCCTGCTTTAAAATCAGGCCTTATTGATAGTAATGAAATTATCATTGATTCTAAATCTGGAACTACAGGAGCAGGACGCTCACCCAAGGAGAATATTTTATTTTGCGAAGTTTATGATAATTTTTTTGCCTACAATATAGGGAAACATAGACATAGTCCAGAAATAGAACAAGAGTGTAGTTTAGCTGCTGGAAGAAATATAAAAATATTATTTAGTACTCATCTTCTTCCTATTAATAGGGGGATTTTAACTACTGTTTATGTAAAAACAAAAGAACTTAAAATTGATAAAATAAGAGATTGTTATTTAGAGTTTTATGGACATAAAAAGTGGGTTAAGGTATTGGAAGATGGTGTATTGCCTCAGGTGCGTTGGGTTAGAGGAACAATAAGCTGTGCTTTAGGCTTGGTAATAGATCAAAAAACAGAGCAACTGATTATTGTTTCTGCAATTGATAATTTATGCAGAGGAGCTTCAGGGCAAGCACTATTGAATGCTAACTTAATGGTTGGATTTGAAGAAGATACTGGATTTTCTGTTTCTGCTCCTCTGATCCCTTAATATGTATTTGGGGAATGTAACTTTTATTAGTTGTAAAAGATGTTAGAAAGTATTTTTATTGCAAGGCAACCTATTTTCAATGATAAAGAAAAGATTTTAGGTTATGAAGTTTTGTTCCGTTCTTGTAAAGGATTAAATAAAGCAGGTGTGATAGATGATGAGCAGGCTACAAGTAGAGTAATTATTGATGGTCTGAATTTAGTTTACCAACCAGAAAAATCTTATAAATATTTTATTAATTTTTCAGAAAAGCTTTTATTGGATAAAGTTTTTGAACTTCTTCCCACAGAAAATACTGTAATAGAGATTTTAGAAAATGTTACTCCAGGGTCTAAAATATTAGAAGTATGTAACCAAATAAAAGCAAATGGTTACTTGTTAGCTGTAGATGATTATGTAGGTCAGATAGAATTTTTTCCTCTTATAAAAATAGCTGATATTGTAAAAGTTGATATTCTGGCTCTTTCTCCTACAAAGGTTAAAGATATTGTTATTGATTTAAAAAAACAAAGTAAGATTCTTTTAGCAGAAAAGGTAGAAACAGAAGAGCAGTTAAAGTTTTGTTTAAATCTGGGGTTTAATTATTTTCAAGGATTTTTTTTTAGTAAACCTGAAATTTTAGAAGGACATAAGTTATCTTCTTCTCAATTAAGTAAATTAGATATTTTAAAAGAACTAAGTCATTCTAAAATTAGTTTTCGTCGATTAGAAGAAATTATAAGAAAAGATGTAGCAATTACCTATAGATTATTAAAATATATTAATTCTCCGTATTTTGGTTTAAGGCAAAAAGTTGAAAGTATTTCTCGAGCCCTTGCCTATTTAGGAGAGGATAAATTAAAAAAGTGGCTTAGAGTTGCAATTTTAGCAGATTTTAGTGCTGATGATAAAAAACGAGAAGTTGTGTTTTTCTCTGCTTTTAGAGGAAGATTTTTGCAGCTTTTGGCTAAAGAATTAGAATTAGGCAAAGATAAAGAAGAAAAGTTTTTTCTTTTAGGCTTGCTTTCTTATTTAGATGTGCTTTTGGGCAGAAGCTTAAAGGCTATCCTGGAAGAATTGCCTTTGGAAGAAGATATTGTTGATGGGTTGTTATTGCTAACTCATCCTTATCATATTTGGCTGGATTTAGTAGAAGCAGTTGAAAGAGGATATTGGGTTAAGATAAGAAAAATTTTAAAAATTTTAAAGATAGAACCTTCTCTTTCTGCTTCAGTAGCCAATCAGGCTTATGAGTGGGCTAAGAGTTTAATGTGTTGTTTAGAGTCTTAAAGATTAACTACCAAAAATTTTTTCACTTTACTCCACTTTTGTTATTTTTGAGTGATTTATCAAAATAAACCATTCTTTTGTGTTATTATATTATGAATTTGAAATAATAACGTTTGTTTTATTTTAGGTAGTTATACTTCAAATAACATCTCTAGATCTTCTCTTGTTAGGCTTTGAATTGCACTTTGTCCTGGAATTATTGCTTCTGCAACACCTCTTTTTTGTTCTTGTAGTTTTAGAATTTTTTCTTCTACAGTGTTTTGACAAATCATTTTATAGGCAAAAACTTGTTTGGTTTGTCCTATACGGTGTGTTCTATCTGTGGCTTGATTTTCAACTGCAGGATTCCACCAAGGGTCATAGTGGATTACGTAATCTGCAGATGTAAGGTTAAGTCCTGTTCCGCCTGCTTTTAAGGAGATAAGAAATATTGGAATATTAGGATCATTGTTAAATCTATCTACTTGGTCAAATCTATCTTTACTTGAGCCATCTAAATAAGCAAAAGGGATTTTATTTATAGAGAGCCAAGAACGAATTATATGGAGCATTTGAACGAACTGGGAAAAGACCAACACTTTGTGTCCATCTTCAATGATTGTAGTCACCAATTCTTTAAATGCTTCAAATTTACCAGAAGGTAAATTGGTATTTAAACCAGGCATATCTAATTTTAAGAGCCTTGGATGACAACAAATTTGTCTAAGTTTGAGGAGAGCATCCAAAATAGACATTTGTGACCCAGCAATGCCTTTTTCTTCCACTCTTTGTAAGACCTGTTCTTTTAATTTTTTGGCTAAGGATGCGTATAATTCCATTTGTTCGTCCAAAAGTGCTGTGTAGTATACATTTTCCACTTTTGGTGGGAGATCTTTAGCTACTTGGTCTTTGGTTCTTCTTAGAATAAATGGTTTAACTCTATTTTTTAAATATCCTAAAGCTTCTAAATCCCCATCTTTTATAGGCTTGACAAATCCTTTTTGAAAGGCGTGTTGGGAGCCTAAGAATCCTGGCATGAGGAACTCAAAAAGAGACCATAATTCTAACAGGTTGTTTTCTATTGGAGTTCCAGAAAGACAAAGTCTAAATCTAGAATTTAGTTTTCGTACAGCCTTTGCTGTAATGGTGTTGGGATTTTTTATGTTTTGCGCTTCATCTAAAATGATACTTGCATACTCATATGGAAGAAGATTTTCTAAATCTCTTCGTAAAAGAGCATAAGTAGTTAGGACTAGCTCAGCATCTTTTATTTGGGGAAATAGATGTTCTCGTTTGGAACCATAGATAACCAAACGTTTCATTGTAGGAACGAATTTTTCTGCTTCCCGTTCCCAGTTTGGCAAGACAGAAGTAGGAACTACAATAAGATGGGGACCTTTTAATCCATGTTCTTTTAGATGTTGTAAAAAAGATAGAGTTTGGATGGTTTTTCCTAAGCCCATCTCGTCTGCAAGGATTCCTCCAAATTTATACTCGTATAAAAAGTTTAAATAGCTTAAACCTTGTAATTGGTAGGGTCTTAAGGTCGCATTAAGTCCTTTGGGTTGAGATATTTCTGTGATTTCTTTAAAAGTATGTATTTTTTCTCTTAATTCGTCCCAGAAAGAATCTGCTTTTAACTCATCTACATCTTCTACTAATTTGTCTATAATAGGCGCCTCATGGTGTGCATATTTCTTTTTGGGACCTTTTTCTGGATCTAAGCCCATAGTTTGGAGCTTGTGCCCCAATTTTTCTAACCAAGATTCTGGCAAACTAGTGTAAGAGCCATCTTTTAATTGAACATATCGTTTCCCTTGAGTCCATGCTTTCCATATTTTTTCAATAGGCACAGAAATATCATCGTATTCAACCATTATATCTACATTAAACCAAGTGTTTTCTTCTTTACTTTCAACTTTTGCAACTACCTTTGGAGGCGAAAGTCTAACTTTATATCTGCTGAGATTTTTTTCTCCATAAACTCTATATTCTTGAATAAGTTTTGGATATTCGTCTAATAAAAAGTTTATAGCTTCTTCTGGTTCTAAGAACCATAGAGAGTTGCTCCTAGCCTGAAATCCTAAGTTTAAGAGTTTGCTAATAAGTTCTCCCTCTTTTTCTTGATCTCTGCGGATTAGAAAGGATTTTCCTTCAAATTGATAACTACCTGTTTGTAGATCTGGATCTGGACCTGGAAAAGTAAATTCTCCATGCTCTGTTTCGTATATATTTTGAATCTGCAAGGTTAGTAAACTGCCTTCCTCGTCGAGAAATAGTTTCGGATTATAAGTAGCATTTACAAAAATAGGAGCCATTCGTTCTAAAAATTTTTCTTGTTCAAAGAGATCAGACGCTGGAATTTGAGTCCATACTCTATCTAGAAATTCAGAGATTTCTTTATGAGGAATAATTGGAGGTTTGGTGACTAATTCTTTAATTAGGCTGGGTGGAAGACCTGTATGCACAGGATAAAAGGTATTTTTCCAAAATACCCAAAGAGGCATTTCCCCAAAAAAGAAAACATTTTCTCCTTCAATGGCAAAGGGAATTTTGCCTTCTCTACCCAACATAACTTCAAAAGAGAGTCCATCTTCAGTAAGTTTAGGACGAAGTTGTAATTTCATAGGAGCTGGTAAAATTCTAACCGGTTGTTCTGTTTCCTCAAAAAATAAATAATATTCATTTTTAATAGTAGTAAAAAACCAGCCCATCAGCCCATAAGGAATTTCTACTTTATGCCCATAGTAATCAAGATATTGTCCTATTTGTTCTGCCACAGCTGGAAGATCTGGAGAAATTTCACACCATTCTGGATTTCTAATAATTTGTTCTAAGGTAATAGGATTGAGAACAGAAGATAAGCCAGACTTATTTTGTCTTGCCCTAAAGAACTCCACCTGGAGACGACCTATTTCAGGAAAAAATCTATATACAATATAGTGTTGACCAGCTTCAGGTTCTAATTGGGTGGCAAAATAATTTTTAAAAGTGCTTTTCCAATCCGTGCTTATTACAACAGTATTTTTTTCTTCGTCACCTTGTAAGGAGTTTAAATATTTGATTATGGTTGCACTTACATGCTTGCATATTCCTGCAAATGAGTCAGGGCAATTACAGTAGTAATTAACAGACTCTAGATCTAAGTTAAGAGAGATTTCTGTATTATAAACTTGAAATTCTTCTCCTTGAACTTGACCCTCTAACTCTACAAAGTCGCTATGCTGTTTAATATTAATTTTTAATTCTTTTTGAGCTGCAAGCTCTTTTGCGCTTTCGTAAATATACTCGGGTATATTTTCTTTAACAAAATTTTCTAAAATTTCTTTGACTTTTTTCTCAGCATTTTTCACCATTAACCCTACAACTCCTTCAGTTCAAAATGATAAGCAAGAGACAACGTGTCTATTTAAGCAAATTATTTTTTTTTTTCAAGATTTGAAAAAAATTTTTTTAAAAAAAATTTTATGAGGCTAACTTATTAAAATGAAAAAGTTTTTTTTAGTAACAATATTAATTTTAACTTTTGCCCCATTAGTTCGTGGAGCTGATTTTGGAGGAAGAATTATTTTAGGAATAATGGGTGAACCTAGTAATCTTATCCCTCCTTTAGCCTCAGATACTGTTTCCCATGATGTTGCTGACTTAATTTATGTAAGTCTTGTTAAATATAATAAAGAACTAAAGTTGGTTCCGTGGGCTGCGCAAGAATTTAAGATTTTAGATGGTGGGAAAAAGATATACTTTAAACTCAGGAAAAATATTTTTTGGTTTGATGGGAAGCCTCTCACTGCTGAAGATGTATATTTTACTTATAAATTAATGATAGATCCAAAAACTCCAACAGCTTATGGAGAGGATTTTAAATTAGTAAAAAAATTTAATATTTTGTCGCCTTATGAGTTTGAGGTTGAATATCCTAAGGTATATGCCCAGGCACTTCCTTCTTGGGGTATATCTATCTTGCCAAAGCATGTTTTAGAAAAAGAGAATTTGTTAACCACTAAATATGCAAGGAATCCTTTAGGGGCAGGGGCATATTTTCTAAAGAAGTGGGAAAGTGGTAGAAGACTCGTTTTAGATGTGAATAAAAACTATTTTGAAGGCAGGCCTTACTTAGATGAAGTAATTTATAGAATTATTCCAGATATAGGTACAATGTTTTTAGAGTTAAAAGCTGGGAATTTAGACTTGATGCAACTCAATCCTCTTCAATATATTTTTCAAACAAAAGGATCTTTTTGGAAAAATAGATTTAATAAGTATAGATACTTATCGTTTTCTTATACCTACTTGGCATACAATTTACGCCATCCTTTTTTTAAAGATATTCGAGTAAGACACGCTATTGCCCTAGCTTTGGATAAGAAAGAAATAATAAAGGGTGTTTTGTTGGGCTTAGGTAAGCCAACTATTGGGCCTTATAAACCTGGTACATGGGTTTATAATAATAAAATTAAAGAGTTTCCTTATAATCCTAAAAAAGCAAAGCACCTTTTACTGGAAGCTGGTTTTAAAGATACTGATGGAGATGGAATTTTAGAAAAAGATGGTAAACCATTTATTTTTACATTGCTTACTAATCAAGGCAATAGCCTTCGTTTAAAAACAGCAGTTATTATTCAATATAGATTGGCTCAAATAGGCATTAAGGTGAAAATTAGAACTCTTGAATGGGCTACCTTTATTCATGATTTTATAGATAAAGGCAGATTTGATACGGTTCTTTTGGGTTGGACAATTCCTCAGGATCCAGATTTATATGATGTGTGGCACTCATCAAAGGCTGTACCAGGTGGACTTAACTTTATGGGCTTTAAAAATAAAGAAGTGGATAGATTGCTAGAACAGGGAAGGGAAACTTTGGATATAGAGAAAAGAAAAAAAATCTACGATAGAATGCAAGAAATTTTGCATTATGAACAACCATATTGTTTTTTGTATGTCCCCATGTCTTTACCAATTGTGAATAAAAGGTTTAAAAATATTAAGCCTGCTCCAGCAGGTATTAGTTATAATTTTATTCGTTGGTGGGTGCCCAAGAAACAACAGACATTTTTTCTTCCTTAAAAATACATGTATACTTTACAGACAATTCCTCCCAAATGTGCTCATTTGGTTTTAAGAGTGGAACGCTTTTTAAAGCGTTATCATGTTGATTTTATAGGTAAAAAAATATTAGTTGCTCTTTCAGGAGGTCCAGATTCAACAGCTTTGGCAGTTATTTTGTCTCTTTTAAAAAAGCGTTGCTCTTTAAATATAGAAGCATTGTATCTAAATCATGGTCTTAGAGAAGAAGCATTTCAGGAAGAATTATTTATTCAAAATTTTGCAGAAAGGTGGAAGTTTGAGCCCCATATTCTTAGGACAAATATAGGTCTTCTAGCTAAAAAAACGCACAGAGGTATAGAAGAGACGGGTAGAAATATTCGTTATTTTATTTTAAAGCAGTTTGCCCAAAAAAGACATTGCGACTTAATTGCTCTAGGTCATCATTTAAATGATTTGGCAGAAGATGTATTAATACGGATGTTAAGAGGTGCTAGTTGGCCTGCCTTAGGAGGAATGGATGTTTATTTAAAAGAAGATAAAATAGTGAGGCCGTTACTTTTTTTATCTAAAGATGAAATTAAATCTTTTTTAAAGATGTTAAATCAGAATTTTTGTATAGACAAAAGTAATTTTCAACTGGATACTTTACGTAATAGAGTTAGACATACGATTCTACCGTTATTTTGTAAAGAAAACCCTTCTTTTTTAAAAAATATTTTTAGATTGTGGCAGGCAGCAAAAATTGATAGACACGACTGGCAAGCAAAAATTGAAAAGTTGAAACCAAAAATTTTTGAAAATAAAATAGAGATAAATAGAAAGGAGTTAGAGTTATTTTTACCAGGAGAAAGAATGCGTATTTTTTCTCAGTGCTTAAAACAACTTGGTCCTGGGCAAGTATTGTTTGATAATGTAATGAAGTTAGAAGAACTTTTCTCTACTCGTAAAGTAGGAAAGCGAGTTGAGTTTCCTGGTAACAAAATGGTTTTATTAAACAACGAGACCGTGAGCTTTTTAAAAGGTTAGGGGAAAAATGATATGCGCATTAGTAAATTAATTTTGATAGTGTTTTGTTTGTTTTTAGGAATGGGAGTATATGTAGGAGTGGAAAAGGCTTTTTTTTCTAAAAAAGGAGGTTCCCCTCAACAACCTGGAAATAAACTTGTTTCTCCTGTAGATAAACAGAGGATATATGGACTAGATGTTCTTCCTAAAGAGGAAAAGACAATAGATTTTTCAAAAGAAAATAATAGTGAAGATGAGAGCATAATTAAGGGTGAACAAAATATTATTTTTAATAATTCAACCTCTTCTGTAAAGAATATAAAACCAAGATACGATACATTACCAAAAGATTCTATTGTGGATGAAAGTTTCTTTAATATCGCAGCTAATTTTCTAATAAAAAACTATGATTTTAAGGAAAAAAGATTTAAATTTAGCTTAAAACAACTTAATTTGTATTTTGGTATAGATTTAAAAGGATTCCGGACTGATTCTAAAAATATTCTTCAAAGTAGGAGAAGGGTATTAAAATATGTTTTAGATAGTTATTTTTTAAAATATATTACGCCAATAATAAATAATTTATTTTTTAAGAATATTGAACTAAAATTAGATAGTTTAGTTAAAAATAAAAATATTTCTAACTATGATAAAAAGATATTTTATAAAAATTTATCTAATTTACTTCTTTCCTATTCTGAGGTTATAAATCTTTTTTTAAATTCTTATGAATCTTACATGAAAGACATTAGAAATTATTTTTTAATTCAAAGGCGTTTAATAAAAGTTTACCAGCAATACTGGCAATTGGAAGAAAAAGATGTTAGCCAAAAAGAGAGATTAGGAAATTTAATTAAAAAAAATATTTTTGCTAGAGAATATTTAAAAAGGAAAATCTTAGCAAGATTACAGTTAAAACAGATCACTAGAGAGGATAAACTATATCTTTGTTTTTGGTTGTATAGACGATTAGACCAGGATAAATTTTCCTTTACTGAAATAAAAAATTTAGCAGAATTGCTTAAAGAAACAGGAAAATTTTTACAAAAACAGATAAAAAGTGATTTTTAAGAGTTTGTCTTAACCATTTACCGAAAATATTAAATAAAAATTTTTATTTAGTTCTAAAAGTATATAGGATATAAAGGAAAAAGTAATAGTAATTTAGTTGTTTAGTTATAAATGTGGTCTAAGGATGTATATTAAGAAGTTGGTTAAATTTTTGTCTATATTAAAATTTATGGAGGAAGAAAGATGATCTATCCTGATTGGAAGTCATTGGCCCTTGGAACAACTATAACCAGTCCTGGAAATGCCTCAGAACTAAAAACAGGTGATTGGAGGACAGAGCTGCCTATTTTAGATGAAGAAAAATGTGTTAAATGTGGTTTGTGTGCTATATATTGTCCTGAATTTTGTATTCATCAAGACGAAGATGGTTTTTTTAGGGCTGATTTATATTATTGTAAGGGGTGTGGTATTTGTGCAAATGAGTGTCCTAAAAAGGCGTTAACTATGGAATTGGAGGAAAAATAATGACTAAAAGAATAGGAACAGAAGTATCTTTAGCTGTGGCAGAGGCTGTAAAATTGGCCAATGTAGATGTTATTGCAGCTTATCCTATTACTCCTCAAACGCATATTGTGGAAGAGCTTTCTCAGATTGTAGCAAATGGGGAACTTGAAGCAGCTTTTATTCCTGTTGAATCAGAACACTCTGCCATGAGTGCTGCAGTAGGGGCTTCGGCTACGGGAGCAAGGGTCTATACAGCTACCTCCTCTCAGGGGCTAGCTTTGATGCATGAAATTTTATTTATTGCTTCAAGTTTAAGATTACCTATAGTTATGACTATTGCTAACCGTTCTTTATCTGGTCCTATTTCTATCTGGAATGATCATTCTGATATTATGGCAGAAAGAGATATAGGATGGATTCAATTGTTTGGAGAAAATGGACAAGAAATATTTGATTTAACTATAATAGCGTTTAAGATTGCTGAAGACAAGAGAGTATTGCTCCCTGTTGGTGTAAATATGGATGGTTTTATTTTAACCCATATGATTGAGCCTATAGAGATAGAATCTCAGGAGGATATAAATAAATTTTTGCCTCCTTATAAGCCACAGTTAAAACTTGATGTGGATCAGCCTGTTACTATGGGGCCTGTGGGAGTTCCAGAAATTTATGCTGAAGCTAAAAAACAACAAGAAATGGCTTTACTGGGTAGTAAAAGTATTGTGAAGCAGGTTTTTACAGAGTGGGAAGAAATGTTTGGTAGAAAGTATAAAGTTATAGAAGAAAATGGGCCTAAAGAAGCAGATACAGTTTTTATTACCATGGGGTCGTTGGGTGAAACAGTTATGTCTGCTTTAAATGAGTTAAATACAGATGGGGTAAAAGCTAGGCAAGTGAGAATTAGGTTATGGCGTCCATTTCCTGAGGAAGAATTTTTAGAGGCAATTGCTGGCGCTAAAAAGATTATAGTTATAGATAGAGCTGTTTCCTTTGGTGCTCATCACGGACCTGTGGCGAGTGAAGTAAAAGCTACTTTATATAAACAGAGTTCTAGACCTGAAATTTATAATTTTATTTGTGGTCTTGGTGGGAGAGATGTTACTAGAGATGAATTTAAACAAATGTATGAGTTAGCGCAAACAGGTAAATATAAAGACGAATATTTAATTTGGGGAGTAAGAGAAGATGACTAGAGAAATAAAATTTGAGAAAATAACGGCAAAAAATATTCCAACTGAATCTTTAATTGCTTCTGGTCATAGAGCTTGCCAGGGGTGTGGTGAAATTTTAGCCATGGGAATGGTAATGAAAGCAGCAGGACCAAATACTATTGTGGCTAATGCAACAGGGTGTATGGAGATTGTTACCTCTCCTTTCCCTCAAACAGCTTGGAAAACTCCTTGGATTCATGTGGCTTTTGAAAATACTGCTGCTGTAGCCTCAGGAATAGAAGCTGCTTTAAAAGTTTTGGAAAAGAAGGGAAAGCTTAAAAATCGTCCTAATGTAATTGCTTTTGCTGGTGATGGGGCAACTGCTGATATTGGGTTACAATCTTTGTCAGGGGCATTAGAAAGAGGACATAATTTTTTATATGTATGTTTAGATAACGAAGCATATATGAATACAGGAATTCAGCGTTCCAGTTCAACCCCTTTTGGTGCTGCTACTACTACTTCTCCTCCAGGAAAAAAAAGTAAGGGGCAATATACTTGGAAAAAAAATGTAGCTATGATTGCTGCTGCTCATGATATTCCTTATGTAGCGACAGCAAGTCCTGCTTATCATTTAGACTTAATGAATAAGGTTAGAAAAGCTCTTGCTGTAGAGGGACCAGCATATATTCAAATTTATTCTCCTTGTCCCACTGGTTGGAGAAGTAGACCAGATCAAAGTATTACTATCGCTAAATTAGCTGTGCAAACAGGAGTTTTTCCTTTATTTGAAGTAGAGTATGGAAAATTTAAGCTTTCTCAACCCAGGAAAGAGTTAAAACCAGTTGAGGAATATCTTAACCTTCAACGCAGATTTAGGCATCTTAAAGAAGACGATATTGCTTTTATTCAAGAGAAGGTAAAAGAAAATTTTGAGAAGTTAAAAAAATTGTGTGAACTAGAGTAGATTGTGTTGCTAACTTCAATATTAAGAGCGACCCTTGTGGTCGCTCTTTTAGTTTCGTAAAGTAGCTATAAGACGAAGAGGATGAATAAATAAATGAAAGGCATCTAAAATGTGGGGTACTATTATGTCTGCTGCTAATAATGTTTTTGAATACAACCCTTCTTCTTGGCAGACCGCAATACCTAGTTTAGCCTTTTGAAGCATAAGATAATCATTATATCCATTACCTATAGCTACACATTTATTAGGATCTAGCTGGTGAATAAAATTTAGTTTTGCTTTGACTTGTTCGTGAGAAGAAATAATTTGGATTTTATAATCTGTATTACTAAAATATTGCTTTACATTATTATGAGTGTCTGCTGTTAAAATATGAATATGGAAATATTTTGAGAGAGTGGATAAACTATTTATAACATCAGTTTTTACTTTACCATCAATGGCTAGAGTTCCATTAAAATCTAAGACAAGATGCTCTAATAATAGTAGACCATGCCCTGGTATATTTACTTTAAACATTATTATTCAGGTATGAATCCATACTTGGTATAAATATTTTTTACTACATCTGATTTTAGAAATGTTAAAAATCTTTTGCCATTTTCGATATTTTTAGCTTTTTTTAAAAGACATGCGTAATAATTTACTTCTGTTTCTTGATTTAAAGGAGAAGGTATTTCTACTCCTTCTATTTCTAATCCTTGTTGTTGGGCGTTTAAAATTTCTGTATGCCATACAGGACCTACATCTACCTCTCCTTTTAAAATTTTATTTGGGGTTTCTCTATGGTGAACTGTAGTAAAAATAGTTTTTCCTTCTTTTACCTTTTCCTTCATAATCGTTTTGACTAAATTTTTTCCTCCTGCTTGGTGGTACATATTAATGGTATATTGAGCGATATCTTCTATTTCTGGATTTGGTTGAGATATAGTAATATCTGTTCTGGCTAGATCATATACAGATTTAATTTTTTTAGGATTTCCCTTTGGTACCATAAGGCTTAGTTTATTATGTGCATAAATGAAATAGTCTTTGAAAATTAGATTTTCTTTTTCTAAAATTTGCATATTTTCAATAGATACAGAGGTATATACATCTGGGTTTCCAGGAATTATTTTATTTTGAAACTTAGCTCCATTAGCTAGAATTTGTTGTAACTCTAGTTTAGGAGGAAGGGTTTCATAAAAAATATTTTTTATTTCAGGATATTTTTTTTGAAAATTAGTTATAAGTTCTTTAGCTAGCATAAATTGATTACCAGCTAAAAATAGAATAAAGTCTGCTTTATCTAAAAGATGTAGATTATGAAGATCGTCTTTTCTTTGATCTGGTATTATAGGTAAACTCATTGTGTGTAGTTTTATTTAATTTTTGTTTAAGGTTAAAAGGACGATGGATTTCTAAAATTAAATTTATAATTTTTTTTGTCAATTATGTCCATTTTTTATAATTTTTTTAAGATTTTTTTAAATTTAAACTATTTTTTTGAGTTCTATTGAAACGGGATCTCCCCCATAATGCCGCTCCAAGTGCTCCTATTGTGTCAGGATTTGGGGGAATTATGGGGGAGATATCTAGCTCTGTTTTTAGCAAATGCACTACGCAGGGGTTATTGGCTACTCCTCCTGCAAAAATTAAAGGAGTTTTCAAACCAACTCTTTTTAGCATATTAATAGATCTTTTTACAATCGATTTGTGTAAGCCAAGGGCAATATTCTCAGGAGCTTCACCTTTTGCCATAAGGGATACAGCTTCTGTTTCTGCAAAGACCGTACACATACTATTTATAGGTAAAGCTATTTTACCCTTTAATGCATAATGACCAAATTTTTGGATAGGTATTTGAAATATACTTGCTGTGAATTCTAAGAATTTTCCTGTTCCAGCAGCACAACGGTCATTCATTTCAAAATTTTTTACTTTTCCATTGGACGCTAAAGAAATAGCCTTTGTATCTTGGCCTCCTATATCTAGGATTGTTTTGGCGTTAGGGTATAGGTGGTACACTCCTAAAGCATAGGCCTTAATTTCAGTAATAGTATAAATAGGACATGTTAAAGGGATTTTATTTATTAGCTCTCTTCCATATCCAGTAGTTACTATTAGTTTAAATTTTATTCCTTTAATTATTTTTTTCAATTGATCTAATGGGTTAAAGGTTGTAGGCAGTTTGTTTTGAAAAATAACCTTATCTTTTTTTAAAACTACAATTTCTATCGATCGAGAGCCTATATCTATACCAGCTACTGCCATTGGCCGTCCCTTTTCTTAAGGAGTAATCATTTCTATAAATGCTTCTACTCTTGTTTTTAATTGTTCAACATCTTCCATACTATAGTCAGTTTCAATAGAAAGAATAGGAATATTCTTTTCACGTAAAATATTTTCTATCTTAATGCTTTCGTGAGCATAGGGTTGACAAAAAAGAAGATTATAGTGAATAACGCCATCTATTTTGAGTTCCTTAGCTAGAGAAATAATATGCTCTATACGTTCTAGATTAGGTGTAAAACAGGCGCAATCTATCTTAAGGTATCTATCTACAATAGCATCTATCATTTCATCTAAAGTTTCAGCAGATTCATCTACCAAATCTCTTGTGTTTCTAGTGCCAATACAAGACTCTTCTCCCACAATTATTGCTCCTGAACTTTCTATTATATAAGGTAGCTTCCAGTTGGGTACGGCCATAGGACAGCCAGAAAGGAGAATGCGGGGAGTGTCTTGAGATACTATTCCTTCTTGTTTTTTTATTTTTTCTTCTAACTCATTACAAAGTTCATTTATTTTTTTAGTAAAACGAAGGGGATCATCGTAAAAACTAATTTGATTAATTAGTAGCACATCTCTACCAGAAATAGGAGTTGGGATAGCTTTTCTCAGTTTATTAAGGCGCTGTAATGCTTTTCTTTTCTCGTTAACTATTTTAATGGCTTTTTTGAGCTTGTCAGGAGTTATTTTGTTTTTTGTAATATGCTCTAACTTATTTTTATATTTTAGCACCTCATTTTTCCATAGTTCCCGATCGCTAAGGTATTTTTGTTGAGGTACCTCCATAATATACATTGGTACATATTGGGAAAATACCTCATATGCCTTTTTTTTGCCATCACATGTGGTTTCACCTATTATTAAATCGCATGACTCAGTAAATGGACATAATCTGGCTAGCTTGAAGCCTATAAATGATTTTATAAGAGCACAGGTGTTTCTAGGGATAAGTTTTTCAGCCTTTTCTTTACCTGCTTCTGCTCCAGCACATAAACCAACCTGAATAGCATTGGCTGCCAATGTGAGTTCTTCTGGGACAAAAATACAAAAGGTTCCTATAATTTTTTGTCCATTTTCTTTTGCTTCTTTTAATTCTTTTATTCGTAATCCATGTATTTCTGCAAGGACAAAATCCAAATATTCCATACCCCTAAGCCTTTTTTCTTGGGAAAGATAAATATCATTATAAAATTTTCCCAGAACTTCTAATAAAGCATCGTGGGCCTCTAAGTCTAAATTAAGCTTTTCCCACATGGCAGCGTATTGATCATTCATTATGTATCCCCCTTTTAAAGAATATAGAATAAAATACTTATTTGGAGTATTTTTATTTGGCAAATTGAAATAGATAATAATTTGATTGATATTTGATAGATAAAATTTATTGAATTTGATTGGAAATTTTAAACTTAATCAAGGTAAGTCTCAAAGGTGAATTGTTTAATTTAATACTAAAGGTGAATGATTAGATGAGAGGTGTTATTTATTATTTCTTTTACAGGACGACCGAAATAAAAATTGAGTAGATTATCAGGTATAGATATTTTGTCTTTTAAAGATTTTCTTAAATATTCGTCCCACTCTATTATCTTTTCTAATTTAGAATATTGTTTTGTGTTGAGAAGTTTTTTTATCAATTGTAAAGAGCATTTTTGTTCATGTTCAGATATGAGCTCGCCAATAGCTGAATTTTTATTTATAATATCAAAGCGTTGTAATAAATTTTTGTCTTTTATTTCTAAAATTTTTTGTTGGTTTTGACAGAAGAAATGCTTGCACTCTATTGGTCTATATTCATAAATAGTACAATTTTGATTTTTTAAGAAATAACATCCTAATTTTGTACTAACAATTTTAATTAGTTCCTGTTTTAAGACAATATATTGTTGCTTAAAATGATCAAATATGATTTCACCTTTTCTTAATACAAGTAGCTTATCTTTTAGTATTTTCTGTTCAATTATAAGGGATAAGTCTTCTTTGTGAAGAGTGGGGGGAGAGGTAAGACAGCATTTAGCGCAACGTTTACAATGCATTTATTTTAAATTTTAAGGTTAGTTTATATTTATATAATAAAAAAGCTTACCTTTTTAGGTAAGCTTTTTAACTAAAATGGTGCGCCCGGGAGGATTCGAACCCCCGACCAAGAGCTTAGAAGGCTCCTGCTCTGTCCAGCTGAGCTACGGGCGCGTGAGAAGAGATTTCTTATACTTTTTAATTTTCTTCGTCAATAAAAAAATAATTTCCAGATTTGATTCTTGTGGCCTAAAATTAGTAAAGATAAGCTAGGATTTATTATCCTATCCTTTATACGAGTCATTAAACTTTGCTACATTTTCCACGTCCTTTTTATATCTCAAGATACCCTCTGCAATTCCTTTGGCCACTTCTTGAAGATATTTAGTAGAGGTTAGTTTTTTTCTATCATGCCAATTAGTAATATAACCTAATTCTATAAGAATAGCAGGCATTTTTGCACCCATAAGTACATAAAAAGGTGCTTCCTTTACACCATGATCTCTCAGAGAAGGATAATATTTTTTTGCCCTATATAGACACTTTTTTTTCACAATCTTGGCTAAATCTCGAGACTCACTTATTTTAGAATTTAACATTAATTCAGTGAGTATTAACTGAAGGTCGCTTATACTTTTTTCTGACACAGCATTTTCTCTAGCAGCCACTCTTAAAGCATCTTTTGATCTTGTTAAGTTTAAGTAATAGATTTCTAATCCTCTCACTTTTGGGTTTCTGTGGGCATTGCAGTGAATAGATATGAATAGGTCTGCTTTTTGGGAGTTGGCTAAAGCTGTGCGTTCTTCTAAGGGTATAAATACATCTCTAGTTCTAGTGTAAAGTACCTTAAAACCTTTAGCTGCAAGCATTTTCCCCAGGATTTTAACCATTTTTAAATTTATATCTTTTTCTCTTATACCATGACTAATAGCTCCTGGATCTTTTCCTCCATGTCCTGCATCAAGCATAATTGTTTTTACTTTTAAACCTAACTGTTCAATTAAATTTTGACTAGCTATTTGTTTTCGTAGTTTTTTTGAAATATGAACTTGAGTTGGTGAAGAAACTGTTTTTTTAGGTTCTCCATAAATATCTATAACTACTCGAAATGGACTAGTTAAAGAAAATAATCTATAATCTTTAAGCGATTCTATATCTAGGACTACTCTGGCTTCTTTGTTTGTATGCTGGGCAACTCTAACTTTTTTTAGGATACCATCTGCAATTGTAGTTTCTTTGGGTATTTTGGGAGATAGAGTGGTATTTTCTAAGTCTATAAAAAGGCGATAAGGAGTCTGTAGAGTTTTGTCAGGACTTAAAAGTTTATAAAAGTAGTTTGTCTTGTCCTCTATATCTAAAACAACTCTAGTATATTCATCACTTGACCAATGTCTAATATTTGTGAGTCGAGTTGTTTTGTTTTTAGATGTAATTTTTTTATTACTAATAATTGGAGAAGAAGAAATTTTTATTTTTTTTATTTTTTTCAGATTTTTTTCGTCCATTTTTTTTAAAATTTTTTCTGCTTTATATTTCATATCCCCTTTTGGATAATTGTAACTAACTTTTAAGAATTCTATATATGCTTGTTTTGTGTCTTTTAAATATTTATAATAGATATTAGCAATATGAAATTGAGCATCATCTGCCCATGAATGTTTTGGAAAGTGAAGTATTAGTCTTCTGTAGTAATCTATAGATTTGATAAAATCAGAAGTTAGACGAGATCTTTTGCCTAATTCCTCATAAACTCTACCTATATAATAAAGACTTTTAGGAGCTGTTTTTCCTCTTGGGTTTGCTTTATATATTTTTAAAAATTTTCTTTTTAATTTTAACCAATTATCTCTGTATTTTGCTTTTCTATAATTCTTTTGTAGTCTTATAAATGAGCGAACTGCTTTTGTATAACTTGTAGATAGAGAAGCAATACTATAGTTAGCACTTATTACTAAACTAAATATTATAAGAGTTATAATAAAAAATCGTCTTTTTATTATGTCCATTATTCTACAGTAACGCTTTTTGCTAGATTACGTGGTTGGTCTACATCTTTTCCTAAATACACTGCCATTTCATAAGCAAATAACTGAAGTGCGGGCAATATTAGAAAGGAAATAAAAGGAGATTTAAAATTTGGAATGATCCATGGATCATCTACTTCTAATTTTGAGTTTATGTTAGTTAGAGCGATAATTTTTCCTCCTCTAGCTTGGACTTCTTCAAGGTTTGACTTCACTTTAGGTAAAAGTTCATCTTCAGGTGCCAAGGCAAATGTGGGAAATTGTGGATCTATTAAAGCTATGGGACCGTGTTTCATCTCTCCTGCCGCATATCCTTCTGCATGGATATAAGATATTTCTTTTAACTTAAGAGCTCCTTCCAAGGCTAAAGGATAGTTTAAACCTCTTCCTAAGTAGAAAAAACTGTTAGCCCATGAATACTTGTGAGCCAAGTGATTTGCTTTTTGGTGTAATATTTGAAGATTGGTTTCTATTTGTTCTGGAAGTTCAAGTAAATGGGCAATGTACTGACTTTTAAAATTGGGTGTTAAGAGTTGTTTTTTATTTCCCCAATATAGAGAAAGTAAAAAAAGCATTATCATTTGGCTACACATTGCTTTAGTAGATGCCACACTTATTTCTGGACCTGCTTGAGTATAAATAACCACATCTGCTTCTCTGGCGATACTAGAACCAACCACATTACATAGGCCAATTACCTTGGCATTTTTTTCTTTTGCTAACCGCAGACCTGCTAAGGTATCAGCTGTTTCTCCGCTCTGACTAATCACCATAATAACATCATTTTTATTGATGAGTGGATTTCGATAACGAAATTCAGAGGCTATATCTACTTCTACAGGAATATGCGCGATTTGTTCTAATATATATTTTGCCCACATTCCGGCATGAAATGATGTACCACAGGCGACTATATTTAGTCTGGCAGGAAGAGGAAAATTTTCTAGTTCTGAAAATAAGACTGTGTTTTCGCATTCATCTATTCTTCCTCTCAAGCAATCTTGAATTACTTTTGGCTGTTCAAATATTTCTTTAAGCATAAAGTGTTTATAACCACTTTTTTGGGCAGATTGGATATCCCAATTAATAGTAGTAACTTTTCTAGATATGCCTTTTTTATTTTTAAGAGAGTATATTTGATAGGTGCTTGGAGTGAGCTCTACAATTTCATTGTCTTCTAAGAAAATAACTTCCCTTGTGTAGTTTAAAAATGCGGGTATATCAGAAGCAATAAAATTTTCTCCTTGTCCTATGCCTAAGATAAGAGGGCTAGAGTGTCTTCCTGCCCAAATAGTATTAGGATGAGCACACTCTATTAAAGCAAAGGCATAGCTTCCCTTAACTTGATTTAAAGTCTCGTAAATAGCATCTAAAATAGATTTGCCTTGTTCATGATAATAAGCAATTAGTTGAACAAGGACTTCTGTATCAGTATCTGAATTAAATTGGATCCCTTTGCCCTTTAAGTAATGTTTTAATTCTTTGAAATTTTCAATAATGCCATTGTGGACTAAGGCAAAGCGTTTATTTTGACTTAAATGGGGATGGGCATTTTTTTCTGTAGGTAAACCGTGAGTAGCCCACCTGGTATGTCCTATTCCAGTGGTGGTAAGATAGATTTCCTGAGAACACAGTTTATTTTCTAAATTATTTAATTTTCCTTGGCTTTTAAAAACGTGAACTTTGTTTTGTAAGCAAAAGGCTACCCCAGCGGAGTCATATCCTCTATATTCTAACCTTTTTAATCCCTCTATAATTATTGGAGTAGCTGGCCTATGGCCAGTATAACCTATTATGCCACACATTTAGGACTCCTTTAAATTTTTTAAAAATTCTGGCCATTTTTTTAAAAAAGCTTGAAGGGCTTTTGCTCTATGACTAATTTTATTTTTTTGTTCTAAAGAGAGTTGAGCAGCGTGCAAACCTGTTTGCTTATCTACAAATATTGGATCATACCCAAATCCGTGCTCTCCTTTAGGATGAGTGGCAATAAAACCTTCCCACTTTCCTTCTACACAAAAGTGCTTTCCTCCAGGTGTCCAAAGTGCGATTACACAGATAAAAAAAGCTTGTCTATCTTTTAAAGAAGTATTTTTAAGTTTTTTTAGCAACTTAGCGTTATTTTGGGCGTCTGTGGCATTATCTCCACTATATCTCGCAGAATACACTCCTGGTTCTCCATTAAGATAAGGTACTACTAGTCCAGAATCATCAGCTAATGCTATTTCTCCTGTTTTTTCGCTTACAGTGCGGGCTTTTAATAGCGCATTTTCTTTAAATGTTTTGCCTGTCTCAGGGATTGGGCCAAGTTTAAAGTCTTTTAAGCTGAGTAAGGTTAAGTCATAGTCCTGCAGAAGTTTTTTTATTTCTTGAATTTTTCCTTTATTGGTAGTGGCAAGTACAATTTTCATGTTTGACCTCTAAAAAAGTAATTTATCTGAATTAACTTCTTGCCTGAAATTTTTAGGTAAATCAACTTTTCTCCTATTGGCTTTTTTAGTTAAAATAGACTTAAAAACACTCTCATTTCTTATATTTTTTATTTCTCTTGCCAGGAGTAAAACTCTAGCTTTAAAAGGTAAGAAGAATGAGTTTAGTTTGAGTGTGAAGAATTTTAAAGTTCAAAATTATAAAACGCGAAGCCTGTTTTTAGCGAGAGATAGAGAATTTTATTTACAAGAGTCAATTTTTTTGCAGTAAGATAATAGATTGTTTCTTGGGTTTGGAGAGTAGCGATTAGGCTTACAGTGGTAGGAGGAGAACCTAAAATATTTTCCGCACTTTTTTTTGTCTGTCCTTGAAAAAAAGATAAGGGGGTTTTTGAGCTGGGCAAAATGCTGCTCACAAAACCTTCTAAGCCTGCGATGGCTCCTATAACAAGAGGTTTTTTATATTTTTTAGCAAGACTAATAAGTTGTGACTTTATTTCTATTCCTCCTACACAGTCTATAAGTATATTGCTTCTTTCCAAATATGGTATGATATTATTTTTATTGAGGAAAAAGTCTAAAGCTGTTGTTTGGCAAAAAGGGGCGATTTGTTTTATTCTTTTTTCCATTTCAAGGGCTTTATTTTCCCCCAGATTATCTAACGTTGCCCCTAACTGTCGGTTTAGATTGCTTTCTTCGAACTTATCTCCATCAGCAAAAATTAATTGTCCTATACCTATTCTTGCAAGAAGTTCTATTACATATCCTCCTAGTCCACCACACCCTATAACGAATACAGTACTTTGGAATAATTTTTTCTGCTGAGCTGCAGAAATAGCTTTAAAATTTCTTGTCCATATAAGGGGAAAAATATTTTGACTTAGTAAAGAATTAATTTTTTTATTGGGATCTTTGAAATTTAAGATTTCTTGAAAAGAGTAACTTTTATCCAAAGACTTATCCTCCCCCAACTGCTGGGAATATTCCTATTCTATCGCCATCTTTTAATTTTGTTTGAAGTGATGCATGTTTGCCATTTACAAAAACAACTTTTACCTCTTCACGAGGTATTTTTAAAGTATGTATGACGTCTTTTACAGTCATATTTGGTTGATAGGTGAGTTTCCCTTGGGGAGGGGAGTATTCATTTAATGTTGCAAAGCATTTAATTTTTAACATAAGAGTATGAAAGCAAGGGGTTGGTATACCAACCCCTTTTAATTTCTTTAAAGTTTTTATTCTACCTTAGCTGCCTGTAGTTCGTCTATAGTAAAATCCCAAATAGTATTATGTGGGGGTAAAGGCTCTTTGCTAAAGAATTCTGGTAGTTGATCCTTAGATTTGGTAAATCCTGCCTCTTTATTAAAAGCATATTCGTCCTTTAAAACACTTATACCCAAATTTACAATATCATCTACTGATATATTTTTACCAGTTCTAGCACTTAAAAGTTTAGCCATTGTTTCTAAAGCATCGTCTGTATCTAAAACAGCAAAAGCTACAAAAAGGCAAAAACCTGTTGAATCAATAGCAGCTGTAGCAATTTGTAGATTCTTAGATACCTCTATATTCCCTTCTTTTTTTAGTGGATCAATATCTCCACCTACTTTCAATATGTTCTGACACACTGCATATCCTGCAGTATGATCTGCTCCCATCGGAGTGGTGGCATAAGTGACTCCTACGCCCTTCACCGCTCTGGGGTCATAAGCAGGCAGGGCTTGCCTTTTTACTACAGGCACTCTGTCTACACCGAGAGCTTCTCCTGTAAATGCTGCTCCATTAGCAATAATTCTGCCAAGATAGTCTTTTGGGTCATATACTCGTTTTAATAATTCTTGCGCAGCCTTACCATCTCCCCAAGGTATTACTCCTCCTTCCATTGCAACAGCAATAGTGTTTCCTGTTTCAATAGTATCTAGACCTAGATCGTCGCATAGCCTATCTAATTGGGCAAGGTCGTCTAAATTGTCAATAAGAGTATTGGGGCCCATTGCCCAAATGGTTTCATATTCAAAGCCAGATGTGATATATTCTCCATTTTCATCTACGTATGCTTGAGAGCATTGAATAATACAACCTGGATGACAACCTTCTTTAACTACTCCTCCTCGTTTTTGAATAAGTTCAGCCATTTTTTCACCGCTAACCTCAGCTGCTTTTTCAAAACGGCCAGATCTAAAGTTTTTGGTAGGAAGAGCTCCTGCTTCGTTAATAATATTGATAAGAATCGCAGTTCCAAAGGATGGAAGACCTTGACCTGTGACAGCATGGCCTCTAAGTATTTCTGCCCAACGTTTGGCAGCTTCTTTAAATGCTTCTGGGTCTTTTAATTTTATACCTGGTGCGTCCGTATCGTCTACTACTATAGCTTTTATGCCCTTAGAACCCATAACTGCCCCAAGTCCTCCCCTGCCTGCAGCTCTTGCTGGACGACCTTTAGGATCTGTAAACTGAATAGAAGCAGCCAATCTTAAGTTTTCACCAGCAGGTCCTATAACCAAAATACCAACCTTCTTGCCATACTTAGCAAAGAGTTTCTCGCATGTTTCATAAGTGCCTAAATTGGCAAGTTCTGGCATATTTTCAATCTGTACCCCATCTTTGTTTAAATAGATGATTTTTGGAGAATCTTTTTTTTCGGGCTTGTCTTCTAATACAATGCCTCTAATTCCAAGTTTTGCCATTTTTTGAGAAAACGTGCCGCCAGAATTTGCTTCTTTAATGCCGCCTGTTAAAGGAGACTTACCTCCTACAGATATTCTGCCTGAGTTTGCTAAAGGTGTTCCACTTAAAATACCTGTGGCAACCACCAGTTTGTTGCTTGGTCCTAAAGGATGACATGTGGCAGGTACTTCTTTTCGGATAATTTTAGAAGTAAGAGCCCTTCCCCCCAGTAGGCTCATTTCTTCGTTTAAATCTTCAAACTTAAACTCATTTGTTTTGGTGTTAATTCTAAGTAGCTTGGCCATAATTTACCCCCTTATTGTGTAAAAAAACTTTTAGTAGTTATTTAAAAATAAAAAAAGAATTCGTCAATCATATTCCTTACTTTTTTAAAAAGAAAAATTTAAATCGTTCAAAGGTGGTAAATTTAAGGATAAAAGGGTGTTTTAAAAGTTGCTTTTTAGTGATTTTTTTTCTTTAATAGAAAAAAAGGAGAGGGATTTATGGCTGAAATAAAGATATTGTTAGTTATACCAGAGCAAGAAATATCTCAAGGTATAAGAGATTTTCTTGCAAAAGAAAAAAGAGTTAAAATTTTAGGAGAGGCAAAGACAGCTTTTGAAGCCTTAGCATTACTAGAGAATATTCCCTATGACCTTTTTTTTGTAAGTGTTGATTTGCCTGGAGGAGTTGATGGATTTGAACTGGCTCAGATTTTAAATCAGCGCAAGCAAAGGCCGAAGATAGTGTTTGTAGCTAGGGAAGAGCATTTTGCTTTTAAGGCTTTTGAAGTTGGAGCTATAGACTATCTTCTTTGGCCTTTTTTGCAAGAGAGGCTTATAAGAAGTATTGAAAGAGTGATTCAACTAAATTTTTCTTCAGAACATGTAGTTAAAATGGATAAACAAGAAGATAATGATGATACTGTTCATTTAGATTTAAAGGATGAAGAAGAAGCTTTGATTTTAGCAGCATTAAAAGAGGCTTGGAAGTTTAAGGATAGAAAAGTCAAGGATATAGAAAAATTACCTATAAATCAGGATGGAAAATTAATTTTAGTCCCATATCATAAAATAGTATTTGTAGAGGCATATGAAGACTATAGTTATGTTCATACTACTTCAGAACGCTATTTAACTTCTTATAGATTAAAGCATTTAGAGAAAAAGTTAAGCCCATACAATTTTTTTAGAATTCATAGGAAATATTTAGTGAATTTAGAGTTGGTTACCGAGATTGCTTCATTACCTGGAAGTAACTTTATGCTTAGGACCACAGGTAAGAAAAAGATAGAGCTACCTATTAGTAGAAGGAGAATAGGAGAATTAAAAGAGATATTGGGTCTTTAAGAAATTTTAAATTCATTTAACCATTTAACCATATCTTTTAGCCTTTAGTCGATAAACTCGTTTATTTTTGGAAAGTTTATTTATAGGAAAAAGACAGGTTTTTTTGAAAATAAAATTGTGAGCAAAAGTCCGTTAAAAATGGACGATGGTAAAAAGGAGGAAATAATATGGATAGCAAGGGTGCTCTAGATGCCTTACTAAAAGAAGAAAGAGTGTTTAGACCATTACCTCAGTTGGTAATTGAGGCAAATGTTAATCCTCAAGAATATGAAGAAGCAATGAAAAAGGCTGAGGATAATTATTTAGAATACTGGGAAGACGCTGCTAAGGAATTAAGTTGGTTTAAAAAATGGGACAAGGTATTAGATGATTCTGAAGCTCCTTTTTATAAATGGTTTGTAGGAGCAAAGTGTAATATTGTTTATAATGCTCTGGATCGACACATAGAAACTGTTAATAAAAATAAATTGGCTCTTATTTGGGAGGGAGAACCAGGAGACACGCGTAAACTTACGTATTATGAACTTTATAGAGCTGTAAATAGGTTAGCCAATGGTCTTAAGGCATTAGGCATTAAAAAAGGTGATAGAGTAGTATTATACATGCCTCCTTTGCCTGAAACAGCTATTGCTCTACTTGCTGTAGCTAAAATTGGGGCAGTACATAGTATGGTGTTCGCTGGGTTTTCTGCGAAGGCGTTAAGAGATAGGATCCAAGATGCAAAGGCAAAATTAGTTATTACTGCTGATGGTTTTTATCGTAATGGTCGAGTGATAAATTTAAAGTCTGTTGTAGATGACGCTTTAACTCAGAGTTGTGATTGTGTAGAGACTGTGATTGTGGTTCATAGAGCAAATGTAGATGTAGAAATGGTTGATGCAAGAGATATTTGGTATGAAGACTTAGTAAGGCAAGAAAGCCCTGAGTGTGCAACAGAAGTTATGGATTCTGAAGATATGCTTTTTTTGTTGTATAGCTCTGGGACTACAGGAAAACCAAAAGGTATAGTGCATACTCACGGTGGATATATGGTAGGAGTCCATCGGTCTTTAACTTGGGTTTTTGATATAAAACCAACAGATATTTTTTGGTGTACTGCGGATGTAGGCTGGATTACTGGACATAGTTATGTGGTATATGGTCCGCTTATGGCTGGAACAACTACGGTTATGTATGAGGGACATCCACTATATCCTCAAGCAGATAGATTGTGGGATATGATTGAACGTTATGGTATCACTATTTTTTATACTGCACCAACTTTAATTAGAATGTTGATGCGGTTTGGCTCTCAATATCCAAAAAGGCATGATTTATCTACACTTCGGCTCCTTGGGTCAGTAGGTGAACCTATAAATCCAGAAGCTTGGGTGTGGTTTTATAAAAACGTAGGAAATGAAGTATGTCCTATTATGGATACGTGGTGGCAGACAGAAACTGGTTCTTTTATGATTAGTCCCCTTCCGATTACCTTATTAAAACCTGGGTCTGCGACTAAGCCTTTGCCTGGTATTTTTGCAGATGTAGTGGATGAAGAAGGTAATTCTTTGCCACCAGGAAAAGGGGGATTATTGATTATAAAAAAACCTTGGCCTTCTATGTTAAGGACTCTTTATAATGATCCTGAGAGATATAAAAAGACATATTGGGAAAAATTTCCTGGATGGTATTTAGCAGGAGATGTTGCTAGAAAAGATGAGGATGGTTATTTTTGGATTCAAGGACGTTCTGATGATGTTTTAAATATTGCGGGTCATAGGGTTGGTACTGCCGAATTAGAAAGTGCTCTTGTTTCTCATAAGGCAGTAGCTGAAGCAGCAGTAATTGGTGTTCCTGATCCAATTAAAGGTGAAGTAGCCAAAGCATTTATTATTCTTAGTGCTGAATATGAAGTAGAAGATACTGATGAGTTGATCAAAGAATTGAAATCTCATGTGCGGAGAGAACTTGGGCCTGTGGCTGTGATAAAAGGAATTGAGATACGAGATAAGTTACCTAAGACTAGAAGTGGAAAGATTATGAGAAGAGTTTTAAGAGCGCAAGAACTTGGAGAAGATGTGGGCGATACTTCCACTTTGGAAGATTAGCCATAAGGGGAGGCGAAGTGGTGAGAGAGGGCCTCTGTCTATATAGACAGAGGCCCTCTCTGTTTTTTGTAAAAAAATTCTATAATTTTAAGACTTGTCAAACTGGTTTTTGCTCGTTAAAGCAACGCAAAAAATGAACGGAGGGTGTTATAGATGAACAAGATTTTAAAATTTTTTTTAATTTGTTGTTTGTGTTTAACTGCTTCTGTAAGTTTTGGTGCTAAAAAAAATTTAAAGTTAGGTTTTATATATGTGTCACCTATTGGTGATGCAGGGTGGTCTTATGCCCATGATCAAGCACGCCAAAAATTAGAACAAATGCCAGGGGTTTCTACTGCTTATGTAGAAGCTGTGCCAGAAGGAAGTGATGCTGAACGAGTAATTTTAAATATGGCGCGTAAAGGATATGATATTATTTTTGGAACAAGCTTTGGTTATATGGACTCTATGTATAAAATTGCTTCTAAATATCCTCATATCGTATTTATGCACTGTTCTGGATTTAAAACTAGGCCTAATATGGGGACATACTTTGGTCGTATGTATCAAGCTCGTTTTCTTACAGGAATGGTAGCAGGAGCTATGACCAAAACCAATATCTTAGGATATGTGGCAGCATTTCCTATTCCAGAAGTAATTAGAGGGATTAATGCTTTTACGTTGGGTGCTAGATATGTAAATCCTAAAGTTCAGGTAAGAGTAGTCTGGGTAAAAAGCTGGTATGATCCTGCTACAGAAAAAGAGGCTGCTAAAAGTTTACTTAGTGTAGGGGCAGATGTTTTAACTCAACATCAAGATTCCCCTGCAACCCAGGAAGCTGCTCAAGAAGCAGGCGTATATTCTATTGGGTATAATTCAGATATGACAAAATTTGCGCCAAAGTCTCATCTTACAGCTGCTGTATGGAATTGGTTTCCTATTTACAAAGAAATTGTAGATGAAGTCCAAGGTGGAAAATTTAAAAGTAAAGAGATTTGGTATGGTTTAGAAAAAGGAGTAGTAGATTTAGCTCCTTTTGGTTCTATGGTACCTAAAAAAATAATAAAAGATGTAGAAAAGGTGAAGAAACAGATTATTGCAGGAAAATTTAAGATTTTTAAAGGCCCAATTGCAGACCAAACAGGTAAGATAAGAATTCCAGCAGGACAAGTTGCTTCTGATAAAGAGCTTTTAGGCATGGACTGGTTTGTCCAGGGAGTTGTTGGTAGTACAAAATGATCTAAATTTTTTCTTGATTTTTTTTAAAAAAAGGATAAAAGAGAATCCCTCTTAAGACGGCGAGGTAGCTCAGCTGGTTAGAGCATGCGGCTCATATCCGCAGAGTCGGGGGTTCAAGTCCCTCCCTCGCTACCAAAGAAGAAAAAACTCCTGAAAGTTAAACTTTCAGGAGTTTTTATTTATTTTAGCTCTTGCCAAGGAATAGGAAAGGTATTAATTTAAAATAGTTCTTTAATATTTCCCCACCTAATATGGGGGCGAAACGGCTTCGACGGGGATGGTTGAGGTCAAGGTGGCAGGCCGAGGTGCTGCGAGGTCCTCGTAAAACACGCAGCAAACGAATAAATGCCAACGATAATTACGAATACGCTCTGGCTGCTTAATTAAAGCCAGCGTCTTTATTTTTCCTTGCCTGAGGGAGAAATAAAGACGGCGGATAATTCAGGCTAGCTAGTGGCTTTTGCCCACAAAGCTACTGGTGAAATAAAAGTGGGCTGGTTTTTGGACGCCTGGTCAGGGGCAAATCCAAAAACGAGACTTAAAACCTGACCTAAGCCTGTAGAAGCCTTGAACCGAACATTCTCGGACGTGGGTTCGACTCCCACCGCCTCCACCAATTTTATCTTATCTTTAATTAATTCAGACTTTGTTTTTAATTTTATAAGTTATCTATTTTGAGACAATCTTATATTAATCTCTCAACCCCCAAACTAACTAAATTTAAAAAATTTTTTTTTAATCTTGTCAAACTTGAGTCAAAATTTTAAGACCTCCGAGGGAGTGAGGAGGTGGATATGGATACTAAGATTTTAAAAGACCGTTATAAGCGTGAGCCTGTGGAGGTTATTTGTCCTATTTGCAAACAGACAAAGATTATTTATCTTCCTGAGGAAGAAATTCCTCAATGTCCTGTTTGTAAAGTTAAGATGGTTATAAGAGAGGTGTTAGTAGAAGGAAAATATTAAATTTAGGAGGAGATTTATGAGAAAAGTTTTGTTTTTTTTATTGGCAATGTGTTTAATGGCTGGAACTGTTTTTGGAGCAGATGCTGAACTGGCTAAAAAATCTACATTAGAAGAGATTTTAAAAAGAGGAGAATTAAGAGTAGGATTTGACGCAGGATATATGCCTTTTGAAATGACAGATAAAAATGGAAGATATGTTGGTTTTGATATTGATTTGGCTAAAGAGATGGCCAAAGCAATGGGAGTGAAATTTGTTCCTGTAAATACAGATTTTGATGGGATTATTCCTGCTCTTATGACAGGAAAATTTGATATTATTATAAGTGGTATGACTGTTACTCAACAAAGAAATCTTCAGATTAACTTTTCTGATCCTTATATTGTAGTAGGTCAAAGTATTTTGTTAAATAAAAAATTGGCTGGAAAAATAAAATCTTATAAAGATTTAAATAACCCAAAATATACTGTTGTGTCTCGTATTGGCACTACTGGTGAAATGGCAGTAAAAAGATATATTCCAAAGGCAAAGTATAAATCTTTTGATAAAGAGGCAGACGGTGCATTAGAAGTTTTAAATGGTAGAGCAGATGCTTTTGTATATGACTTCCCTTTTAATGTTGTTTTTGTGGCTCAACATGGAGAAGGAAAGGTGGTTCATTTAGATAAACCCTTTACTTATGAGCCTTTAGCTTTTGGAATAAGAAAAGGAGATCCAGACTTTTTAAATTGGTTAAATAATTTTTTACGCCAAATCAAACATGATGGAAGATATGAACGTATTTATAATAAATGGATGAAAGGCACTGATTGGTTTAAAAAGATTTCTGAATAAAAGAGAAAAATCCTAGAGATGAATTTTCATCTCTAGGATTTTTAGATTGCTTTAAGGAGATGAGATAAATGTATTTTTCAGGTGGAATGGAAAGACCTCTTAGCCGTGGATATAAGTTATTCTGGCAATCAGTTTTTGTCTTTGTGATTTTTTTGGTTTCATATCTTGTGTATTTTGCTTCTCAGTCTGTAGAATATACATGGCGGTGGTATAGAATTCCACAATATTTTTACTATAAGGCAAAAATCAATATAACATCTCCTATAGAAGGTGAAATAATTAAGATAGAAGAAACCAAAGATGCAATAAAAGTTTGCATTAAAGGAGAAGAAAAACAGGTTGTAACATTTCCAAAAGGCAATATTCTTCTTGATGAAGGAGATTATGTATATCCAGGAGATAAAATAGGCTGGTATGAAAAAGGCAAACCAGGACTTTTTTTAATAGGCCTTTTTATAACTTTAAAAGTTAGTTGTTTGGCAATTGTTTTAGGCATTATAATTGGTTTAATTACTGGATTAGCCCGGATTTCTAAAAATCCTGCTTGTAGGTATTTTGCTATTACCTATATTGAAATTATTAGAGGCTCTCCTCTTTTAGTGCAAATATTTTTGTGGTATTTTGTAGTGGGAACGTTAGTAAATGCTATTTTAGCAAAACATGGTTTTGAGCCTATCTCTCCACTCTGGTATGGAGTTATTTCATTAGCTATTTTTGCAGGAGCATATATTGCAGAAATTGTACGAGCAGGTATACAATCTGTTTCTAAAGGCCAAATGGAAGCAGCTAGATCTTTAGGACTGTCTTATAGTCAAGCTATGAGAAAAGTTATATTGCCTCAAGCATTTAGACGAATTTTACCTCCTCTTGCAGGACAGTTTATTAGTTTAATAAAAGACTCTTCTTTATTAGGTGTTATATCTATTAGAGAACTTACAAAAGCGACTAGAGAAATTGTAACAACAAGTCTTCAGCCTTTTGAAATGTGGATAGTGTGTGCTCTTTTATATTTAGTTTTAACCTTTACCTTGTCAATGTTTGTTCAGTATTTAGAAAGAAAGGCGATTATTTAGGTGTTTGCAATGATAGAAGTAAGAAATTTAAATAAATTTTTTTATGTACCTCATAAATTACATGCCTTAAAGAATATTTCTTGTAAAGTTAAACAAGGCGAAGTGGTAGTTATTATTGGTCCTTCTGGTTCTGGTAAAAGTACTTTTTTGCGTTGTTTAAATCGGCTTGAATTCCCAGAAAGTGGAGAAATTATCATTGATGGTAAAAATGTTTTGCAAGCTAAAAAAGAAATTAATCAAATTCGGGCAGAGGTGGGAATGGTTTTTCAAAATTTCAATTTGTTCCCTCACATGAATGTTTTAGAAAATATTACAATGGCCCAGATGGTTGTTAGGAAAAGAAAAAGAAAAGAAGCAGAGGATAAAGCATTTATGCTTTTAAAAAAAGTAGGTTTGCAAGATAAGGCAAGAGCATTTCCTTCTCAGCTTTCTGGTGGGCAACAGCAAAGAGTAGCTATTGCAAGGTCTTTAGCCATGGATCCAAAAGTGATGCTTTTTGATGAACCAACGTCAGCCCTTGACCCAGAGATGATAGGAGAGGTTTTAGATGTTATGAAAAGCTTGGCTCAAGAAGGTATGACAATGGTTGTTGTAACTCATGAAATGGGTTTTGCTAAAGAGGTGGCAGATAGAGTTATTTTTATGGATGAAGGACAAATTATAGAAGAAGGAATTCCTTCTGAATTATTTTTGAATCCTAAAGAAGAAAGAACCAAATTGTTTTTAGGGCAAATTTTAAGTGGAAAATAATAGTTGTAATTGGGAAAAATAAAATATTCCCTTGGTTACACTTTAATAACTAATGATAATATATGTGCTTAAAAAGGAGAATTTGTTGAAGAAGTTTTTAAGTTTAGTCTTCAAGTAGAAGAGAATACAGCACGCACTTAACTATCTTTGTTTAGTTTTTTAGCCAACTCTGCCACTCTAATCCCTAATAACTTTGCATTATTTTTAACTTCTTCGTTTGGTGCTCCAACGCAAGCTACTCCATAATGGCCTGTGGCTTTTATAGGATCGCCCACAATTATCATGCCATAAATCATCATAGCCTGGAGTATAGAGAATATAGTTGTTTCTTTGCCTCCTGTGTCATTGCCTGCAGTGGCAAAGGCAGCTCCGATTTTATTTTCCATTTTTTTGCGTAAAGACACAAACTCGTCAAAAATTTTTTTAAGTTCTGCCGCCATTGTTCCAAAGTAGACTGGAGAGCCTGCAATGATTCCTGCGGAGTTTAAAAAGTCTTCTTTTTTTACTTCTGCTGTGTTTTTTATAATGGCTTGAACGTCCTCTACACTGTTGACTCCTTCTGCAATAGCAGTCGCTAATTTTTTAGTATTACCTCCTTTGGAGTAGTAAAGAATTAATATTTGCATATAGCCCTCCTTTTTTAGTTGTTGTTTAAACGTTGTTTTTTTAATAGCAACAATTATTTAAATTTCCAAGTAATTTTAGGGATAAGTATTTGAGAAATGTATTTAAAATTTTAATTTTAAACAAGTAGGATAAATTAAAATATTCTATTTGAAAAAAGTTTGCGTAAAAAATATTAACGGAAATGAACTGAAGATGATTTTTATTTGTCTTTTTATTGAGAATGTCTTAGAAATAGCTAAACCTAATTTTAAAAAGAGGTTAATGATATGAGGAAGGAACAAAGAAGACGGATTAGGATAGAACTGGCTCTTCCAGCGTGGATTTATATTGAAAATAAAAGGTTTTCTACTGAGACCAAAAATTTGAGTTTAAAGGGAGTACTCTTAAATCTAAAGCGCGGAAGGGTTAAATTAATTAAAGGAGAGAAATATAAAATCATTATTTCTCCAGGGGGAGGCGTAGAGATAAAGGTTATTAGTAAATTTGTTGATCAAACACAGAGAGGAGCTTCTTTTGATTTTATTAAGATGGATGAGGTTTCTTTTAGAAATTTATTTAATATTATTAGGCTCTATGCTCCTGATCCTGACTTGGTAAAGGAAGAGTTAACTAATCCCGCCTTTGATGTAAAAGACCTAGATTTATAGTTTCTATTTTTATTCACCAGTTTCGTGAGTATTACTTACGTTTTTTTTGACATTTAAAAATCTAAGACTTAATGTCAAAGTTTAAGCTTTATTCAAGCCTATATGGAGGCTTAGTTATGAGTAAAAAGATTATAGGATGGGTACTGATTATGATGTGTTTTGTAGCTTCTTCTAAAGCTGCAGATTTAGTAGTTTTGCCAAATGGAATGCAAGTTTTAGTTCAAGAGGATTCTCGTTTCCCATTAGTGTCTGTTCGTTTATTCGTTCGAACAGGTTCTGCTTATGAAGATCCAAAGCAGGCTGGTATAAGTCATCTTTTAGAACATATGGTTTTTAAAGGGACTAAAAAGAGAGGGCCTGGAGAAATTGCTAAGACAATTGAAAGTCTTGGTGGGTATTTAAATGCGGCTACAAGTTTTGACTATACTGTTTTTGTTATGGATATGCCTGCTTCTCACTGGAAAACTTCTTTTGATGTTTTAGAGGATATGATTTTTGGTTCAGTATTTGACCCTAAGGCTTTGGAAAGCGAAAAGAGTGTTGTTCTTGCAGAGCTAGAAAGAGGAGAAGATAGCCCAGGGCAAAAACTTTTTAAAATGGTTCAGGAAGGTGTATTTGAAGGAACACCTTATGCAAGACCTATTATTGGGTATAAGAAAACTGTTCGCAGCATTACTTCTAACGATCTTAAGAATTATATTGCTTCTCATTATCAACCTTCAAATATGCTTTTAGTTGTTTGTGGGAATGTAAAAACAAAAGAAGTAGTAGAAGAAGCAGAGAAATATTTTGGGGCTCTTAGAAATGTAAAATCTGAACAATTATATTTATCTTGCCTTGATTCTAAAATTAAGGGACCTGTGGTTGAGGTCCAGAAAGGACCATGGAATAAAATTTATTTAGATGTAGCTTTTCCTACAACTTCTTTGCATAATAAAGATTCAATAGCTTTAGATATCCTTGCCTATATTTTAGGTGGGGATAAGAGTTCTATTTTATATAAAAAATTTAAATATGAAACAGGGTTGGTAGATGATATTTCTTGTTCCAATTTGTCGTTAAATAGAACAGGTGCTCTATATTTTAGTATTACACTTGATCCTGATAAATTAGATGAATTTTGGACTAAATTTATTAACTTTTTGTTTAATTTTGACTGGAAAGAAATAAGTAAAGAGAAAATAGAAGAAGCTAAGCTTAATATGGAGAATGATCTCTTTGAAGCCAAAGAAACTTTAGGAGGAATGGCCTATAAATTAGGTTATTTTCAATTTTTTGAAGGAAATTTTTTAGCTGAACAAGGGTATTTAAACGGAATTAAGGCTTTGAATAAGCAAGAGTTAAAAAATGTATTTAGAAAATATATTTTGCCTTCTAGACTATATGCAGGATTGTTGTTGCCTAAAGAAGTAGATATTACTGCTCAAGATCTTCAGCAAAAAATTATTTTATCCAGGGAAAAACAAGGTCAGTCTAATTTTAATCTTAGACAAGAAGGTACAAAGTACATCGATTTAGGTAACAATAGGGCCTTGTTTGTAGAGTATGATCCTACTTTGCCTTATACTGCGGTTACTATTGCCTGGCGAGGTGGAGATGCTTTATTGAGTAAAGAAAACCAGGGGTTGGCTGAACTAACTGCACGTTGTCTGTTGCGAGGAACAAAGAAGTTTTCTTTTTTACAATTGCAGGAGTTTTTGGCTAAACATACTAGCGACATTGATGCCACAGCAGGTAGAACTTCTTTTTTTATTAAGTCCAAATTTCCTTCAAAATATAGCAGAGATATGTTTTCTCTTCTAAAGCAAATAATTTTAGAGCCTTCTTTTTTAGCTTCAGAAGTAACTAAGTCTGTTCGAGAACAGATTTCAGATATAGAAGAGAAAAAAGATCAACCCCTAGGGTTATTGTTTAGGGAATTATTTCCGTTTTTATTTAAAGCTGGTCCATATTCTTTATATCACTTAGGAGTTGAAACAAAAGTCTCTAAGTTTTCTGCTGCTGATGTTAAAAATTTTTGGCAACAGCAAAAAGAATATCCATTTGTTATTTCTGTGTGTGGGCAAGTGGATGAAAAGAGTTTAGATGAGTTTGTAAATAGTTTAAAAAGATCTCTTTCTCCTAAAAGGGATTTAAAGGTTAATGCTGTATGGGGTAAGCAGGATAAGTTAGATTTGACTCTGGAAGGAAGAAATCAAAGCCATATTTTATTAATTTTTCCAGTCGCAGGTTTAAAGTCAAAAGATACTCCAAGCCTTATAGTTTTGAATAAAGCTTTAAGTGGTCAATCTGGGATTTTGTTTAGAACTCTTCGAGATAAACAAGGTTTAGGTTACACAGTAACTTCTTTTCTATGGCAGACCCCTCGCTTGGGCTTGTTTGCTTTTTACATTGGAACTTATAAGGGATTAGAAAAAAAAGCCTTGGACGGATTTTACGCTACCATTGAGGAATTAAAAGAAAAAGGAATTTCTGATGAGGATTTAAAGCGTGCTCAAAATGTTTATGAAGGGAATTATTATAGAGATAAACAGGCTTTATTGAGTAGAGCAAGGGAAAAGGCAGAGTTATGGGTAAATGGTTTAAATGTTAATTTTAATGAAAATATGGTAAATAAAATAAAGACTGTTTCTCAGAAAGAAATCAAAGAAATTGTAGAGAAGTATTTAAAAAAAGAAGATTCTTATTTAGTAGAAGTCAAGCCTTAAAGGAGAAAAATAATGCGTCATTTTTTATCTATTTTAGATTTAAAACCTAGCGAAGCAGAACAACTAGTTTATCGGGCTAAAGAAATAAAAGAAAAGAGATGGCAAGGGGATATTTTAAAAGGAAAAGTTTTAGCTTTAATTTTTGAAAAGTCTTCTACACGGACACGGGTTTCCTTTGAGGTTGGTATTAAACATCTGGGGGGAGAAACTATTTTTATGACCCCAAGAGATTGCCAATTAGGCAGAAGTGAGCCTCTTAAGGACACTGCAAGAGTGTTATCAAGATATGTGAATGGTCTTATAGTGCGTACATTTGAGCAGGAGAAATTAGAAGTTTTAGCTTCTTATGGTTCTATTCCTGTTATTAATGCTTTAACAGATATGTTTCATCCCTGCCAAGTAATGAGTGATCTTTTGACTATTTTTGAACGTACACCAGATTATTCTAAATTAAAAATTGCTTGGATAGGTGATGGCAATAATATGGCTCATTCTTGGATAAATGCGGCAATTTATTTTCCTTTTCAACTTAATATTGCTTGCCCTAAAGGTTATGAACCAGATCCTGAGATTTTAAGTGGAGCTCTTAATATGGGAGCTAAAATATTTTGTACCAATGATCCTAAAGAAGCTGTAGAAGGGGTGGATTATATTAATACAGATGTATGGGCATCAATGGGACAGGAACAAGAAGCTGAGATTAGACAAGAGAAATTTAGTGCATTTCAGGTTAACTCAGAGCTTTTAAAGTTAGCTAAAAAGGATGTAAAAATTATGCACTGTCTTCCTGCTCATAGAGGAGAGGAAATTACAGAAGAAGTTTTAGAAGGACCTAATTCTATAGTTTGGGATCAGGCAGAAAACAGATTGCATATGCAAAAGGCAATTTTAGAATGGGTTTATTCGTAAGATTACTTTTGTTCATGACAATTAGGGAGCTTTGATTTTTTATAGAATTGTGTGGAGGAAGATATATGTCAGAGATTAAAAAAGTAGTTTTGGCTTATTCTGGTGGTTTAGACACATCAGTTATTTTAAAGTGGATAAAAAAAACTTATAATTGTGAAGTTATTACTTTTACTGCAGATTTAGGACAGGAAGAAGAATTAGATGGGCTCGAAGAAAAGGCTTTAAAAACAGGAGCAAGTAAAGTTTATATTGAAGATCTTAGAGAAGAATTTGTGCGGGATTTTGTGTTTCCAATGTTTCGAGCCAAAGCTATTTATGAGGGAAGATATTTGTTGGGAACTTCTATTGCAAGGCCGCTTATTGCTAAGCGTTTAGTGGAAATTGCTAAAAAGGAAGGAGCTCAAGCAATAGCACATGGGGCTACAGGTAAAGGAAATGATCAGGTCCGTTTTGAACTGACTGTTATGGCTCTAGCTCCAGAAATTAAAACTATTGCCCCTTGGAGGGAATGGAATTTAAATTCGCGTAAGGCACTTATTACTTTTGCCAAAGAGAATGGTATCCCTATTCCTGTTAGTAAAGAAAAGCCGTATAGTTGTGATAGAAATTTATTGCATATTTCTTTTGAGGGTGGAGAACTAGAAGACCCTTGGCAGGAAGCAGGAGAAGGTACTTATTTGCTTACTGTTCCGCCAGAAAAGGCTCCAGATTCTCCAGAAATTATTACCTTAGGTTTTGAAAAAGGAAATCCTATAAGTTTAAACGGAGAAAACTTATCACCAGCTACTTTATTAAAACGTTTAAATATACTTGGTGGAAAGCATGGAGTTGGAAGAATTGATATGGTAGAAAATAGATTTGTGGGCATTAAGTCTAGAGGAGTGTATGAAACACCTGGCGGAACTATAATTTATATAGCTCATCAAGATTTAGAAGGTATTTGTTTAGATAGGGAGCTCTTGCATTTAAGAGATAGCCTAATCCCACGATATGCAGAAATGGTCTATAATGGTTTTTGGTATTCTCCTGAAAGGGAAGCTTTGCAGGAATTTATGGATAAAGCACAGGAGAGAGTAACAGGAGAGGTGAGGTTAAAACTATATAAAGGTGGGGTTTATCCATTGGGAAGACGTTCTCCTTTTAGTTTATATCAGTCAGACTTAGCTACTTTTGAAGAAGATGAAGTTTACAATCATAAAGACGCTGCTGGCTTTATTCGTTTACAAGGACTTAGGTTTTTAGGAGCAAAGAAAAATGCCTAAAAAAGAGAAAAAACTGTGGGGGGGTAGGTTTGATAACAATCAATCTCCTTTAGTTGAGGAATATACTCAATCTGTGGAATTTGATTTTAATTTTTACCAAGAGGACATTCAGGGCTCTATTGCTCATGCTAAAATGTTGGCAGAGATTGGGATTTTGACTCCACAAGAACTTAATTTATTGATTCAAGGATTAGAGAAAATTAAGGCTGAGATTGAGACTGGAGTGTTTGAGTGGAAAAAAGAGTTTGAAGATGTTCACATGAATATAGAAAAGAGACTTATTGAATTAGTTGGTGATGTGGGGAAAAAATTACATACAGGCAGAAGTAGAAATGATCAGGTGGCATTGGATTTTAGATTATATGTAGCCAAGGCAGTAAAAGAATGGCAAGAATATTTAAGAGAGTTAATTACAGCTTTAGTCAAAGTTGCTTCCAAAAACAAAGATACGCTTTTACCTGGTTTTACTCACTTGCAACCTGCTCAACCAATTAGTTTAGCTCAACATCTTTTAGCATATGCGTGGATGTTTAAACGTGATTTTGAAAGAATCCAAGATGCATTAAAGCGAATAGAGGTTTCGCCGTTGGGGGCAGCAGCATTGGCTGGTAGTGCCTATGCTTTAAATCCTGATTTTGTAGCCAAAGAGATTGGATTTAGAGCTTCCTTTAATAACAGTATGGATGCTGTTTCAGATAGAGATTTTGTGTTGGAAAGTCTTTTTATTGCTAGTGTTATTCAGGCTCATTTAAGTCGTTTGTGTGAAGAAATTATTTTATGGTCAAATCCTTGTTTTGGTTTTGTTTTACTTCCAGATGAATTTGCCACAGGATCTTCCATTATGCCTCAGAAAAAAAATCCTGATGTAGCTGAAATTATGCGAGGGAAAACAGGAAGGGTATATGGTAACTTGGTTTCATTACTTACTGTAATAAAAGGTTTACCTTTAACCTATAATAGGGATTTGCAAGAAGATAAGGAGCCGTTTTTAGATACTCATAAAACTATTTCATTGTCTCTTATTTTAATGAAAGAGATGTTTTTAAAGTTAAAATTTCAACAACAAAATATGCTAAAAGCAATTAAAAAAGGTTTTTTAAATGCCACAGAACTTGCTGATTATTTAGTGTTAAAGGGAGTACCTTTTAGAGAAGCTCATCATATTTCAGGTCGGTTAGTAAAATTAGCAGAAAATAAAAATATAAGTTTAGAAGAGCTATCTTTAGAAGAAATGAAAAAAGAATGTTCTAAAATTGAAGAAGATGTTTTTGAGGCTTTAGATTATAAACAAGCGATACAAAAACGGAATATTAAAGGGGGAACTGGTCCTAAGTCTGTGGAATTTCAACTTAATTTGCTTAAAGAATGGATAAAAAAAAATGGCGGAAGCGTATAGGAGTCGAACCTACCGACGACCTTTCGGCCGTCCACTGGATTTGAAGTCCAGGCGCCACACCGGTGACGATACGCTTCCACCAAGAAAAATAAATATAAAGATAAACTTTTTTTTTGGCAAGAGTTTGTTCTAAGGTCTTTTAAAAATAGTGCCAAGAGATGATTTGGCTCGTTTTTTCTAAAATAGACAACATGGTAGAAATAATTTAAAGTAAACGCAATAGATTTTTATTTAAAAAAGACCTAAAGAAAGGTGAAGATAGATATTTTTGGGTATAACGTGTTTATTATTTAAGAAAATATTTTTTTATTAATGGAGGATAAATGAATAGTTTTTCTAAAAACCTGGCCTTATGGATTGTAATTTCCTTGGTCATGGTTGTTTTGTTTAATCTTTTTAACCAGCCCCAAACAGGTCAATTAAAGCTTACTTATTCTGAATTTGTGGAAAAAGTAAAGCATGGGGATGTATTGGCAGTCAAAATTCAGGGAGAAAAAATAAATGGCGTACTTACGGACAACCAGCGTTTTTATGTGTATAAAACAAATGATCCCAATTTAATTCAGCTGCTATTAAAGAATAAGGTCCAAGTGGAAGCCCAGCCTCAAGAAGAGACTCCATGGTATATTTCGGTATTTATTTCTTGGTTTCCAATGATTCTTCTTATAGGGGTGTGGATCTTTTTTATGCGTCAGATGCAAGGAGGAGGTGGTAAAGCTCTTTCTTTTGGTAGATCAAGAGCTAAGATGATTACTCAAGAAGAGATAAAGGTTACTTTTAAAGATGTTGCAGGAGTAGAAGAGGCAAAAGAAGAGCTTCAAGAGGTCGTTGATTTTTTAAGTGATCCCAAAAAATTTACAAGATTAGGTGGTAGGATTCCTAAGGGAGTGCTTTTAGTTGGTCCTCCTGGTACAGGTAAAACTCTTTTAGCTAAAGCTGTGGCTGGAGAAGCTGGTGTTCCGTTTTTTTCCATTTCTGGTTCAGAATTTGTAGAAATGTTTGTAGGTGTGGGAGCTGCAAGAGTTAGGGATTTGTTTATTCAAGCTAAAAGACATGCACCTTGTCTTATTTTTATTGATGAAATTGATGCTGTAGGAAGACAGAGAGGAGCTGGACTGGGAGGCGGGCATGATGAAAGAGAACAGACTTTAAATCAGCTTTTAGTAGAAATGGATGGATTTGAAGCAAATGAAGGGGTTATTTTAATTGCAGCAACTAATAGACCTGATGTATTAGATCCTGCTTTGCTTAGACCTGGTAGGTTTGATCGTCAGGTAGTGGTCCCTAATCCAGATTTAAATGGTCGTAAAAAAATATTAGAGGTTCATGTGCGAAGAACACCTTTGGCAGATGATGTTGATCTAGAAGTTATAGCTAGAGGTACTCCAGGATTTTCAGGTGCTGATTTAGAAAATCTAGTTAATGAAGCAGCTTTACATGCAGCTAAGTTGGGAAAAGATAAGGTGGATATGGAGGATTTTGAACAAGCAAAAGATAAAGTTTTAATGGGAAAGGAAAGAAGAAGTATTATTTTAAGCGAAGAAGAAAAAAAGACAACAGCTTATCACGAAGCTGGTCATACCTTGGTGGCAAAGTTTTCTCCCAAAGCAGATCCTGTGCATAAAGTTTCTATTATTCCTAGAGGAAGAGCACTTGGGATTACTATGCAACTTCCTATTGATGATAGACATACATATTCTAAAACTTATTTAGAAACTAGTTTGGCAGTGTTAATGGGCGGTCGAGTAGCAGAAGAGATTGTTTTTGGAGAACTTACTACTGGAGCAGGAAATGATATTGAACGGGCTACAAAAATGGCTAGAAGAATGGTTTGTGAATGGGGGATGAGTGATAATTTAGGGCCTTTGGCTTGGGGCGATAATTCTCAAGAGATTTTTTTGGGAAGAGATCTTGTACATCATAAAGATTATAGTGAAGAGACTGCTAGGCAAATAGATGCAGAAGTTAAGAGAGTAGTCTTAAAAGCATATCAGAGGGCTAGAAAAATATTAGAAGAGAATTTAAATAAACTACATGATTTAGCTAATGCTCTTTTAGAGCGGGAAACTCTTACTGGCGAGGAAGTGGATAAGATATTAAAAGGAGAACCTTTACAGGATAAAAGTGAAGATGTTGCTAAGGAGAGTGAGATAAAAGAGGAAAAAATAAAAGATGATTTTGAAATTTCCTAAGGCATGGGGTAGGTATGGGAAAAGAGTCTATATGGAAAGTTAGAGGGGGTAGGTTGGATACTACCCCTTTTTTAATTGTGGGTATTTTAAATGCCACTCCAGATTCTTTTTATGATGGTGGCGCATATTTGGATATTGCTAAGGCAATGAAAAGGGTGGATCAAATTATTGAAGAAGGCGGAGATGTTATTGATATAGGAGGTGAAAGCACTAGGCCTTATTCAAAAAGAGTTTCTGTTGAAGAAGAAAAAGAAAGGGTTTTACCTGTGATTAAGGCTGCTATGGAAAAATATCCAGAGGCTATAATTTCTATTGATACCTATAAAGCACAGGTAGCTAGAGAGGCCTTGGAACTTGGAGTAAAAATTGTGAATGATGTTTCTGCGTGGGAATTTGATCCTGAACTTTTAGAGGTAATTGTTGAGTATAAACCAGGATATGTATTAATGCATAGTAAAGGTAGGCCAGAAAATATGCAAGATGGCCCTTTTTATAAGAATGTTATAGAAGAAATTAAGGCTTTTTTTGAAAAAAAACTAAATATATTGGTCAAGCAAGGAGTTCCAGAGGAGAATATTGTCTTAGACCCAGGTATTGGTTTTGGTAAATTACTAGAACATAATTTAACGATTCTAGCTAATATAGAAAAATTTTTTGTCTTTGATAGACCTATTTTTATGGGGCTTTCTAATAAATCTATGTGGGAAAAATTGTTAGGGCTTGAAGTTGGTAAGAGACAAATGGCTACTCAGGTAGCTACAGCTTTAATGGCTGAAAAGGGAGTGTATATTCATAGGGTACATGAAGTTAAGGAAACAAGACATACATTAACAATTGTAAAGGCTTTAACATGTCAGTAATTAGTTTTGGTGGAATTACTATTTCATGGCGAGATATATTAGATATTTTAATAGTAAGTTATCTTTTTTATTTGATTATAGTTTTAGTTAAAGGAACAAGAGCTGTTGCTGTTATTTATGGCCTTGCAGTTGTTATAGTATTCTATTTTTTAGCTGGTGAGTTTGGTTTTTATACTTTACATTGGCTCTTGGGTAATTTTTTAAGTTATATTTTTTTGGTTATTGTTATCTTATTTCAAAAAGATATAAGAAGGGCTTTGGCTGTAGTAGGGGCCAAAAGAATTTTTTCTAAAGAGAAGATAGAGGAAAAAATTTTAGACGAGTTGGTATTAGCTTTAGTTAAAATGGCAGAAAAGAGAATAGGGGCTATTGTAGTATTAGAAAAGAATATCCCTTTGGGAGATATTATTGAAAGAGGAGTTGAGGTAAAGGCTAAGTTATCTAAAGAATTATTGTTGAGTATTTTTTATCCTGGTTCACCTCTTCATGATGGAGCAGTTATCTTAAGAAAAGGTAAGATTGAGGCAGCTGGTTGTGTGTTGCCATTGGCTGTGGGTATTAAACATAGGTCAGATTTGGGCACAAGACATAGAGCTGCTATTGGTCTTACCGAAGAATGTGATGCGGTTTCTATTGTTGTTTCTGAAGAGAGAGGAACAATTTCTGTAGCTATAGGAGGCAAATTAACTTCTGCTTTGGATGAGGTTAGGCTAAGAAGAGTCGTTCAAACTGTACTGGAAAGGTAAGTTATGCGTAATTGGCAATATAAGCTTTTAGCTCTTTTACTGGCTATTTTTGTTTGGTATTTAATAAGTGGGAGAGAAAAAGTCGATTATTGGATGGAAGTGCCATTAGAAGTTGAATCTTTACCTAACAATTATATTATAACAGGAGGTCTTCCTTCTAAAATTCAGGTTAGGGTAAGGGCAACAAGGGCAGTTTTAGAAAGATTACAACAAGGTAAATATAGTTATAGTTTAGATCTTTCTAAAATTAAAATAGGACAAAACGTAATAGTGCTAGATGGAGAAGCTATTAAACTACCTTTACCGGTAGAAGTTGTTTCATTTCTTCCGCCTCGCTTAGAAATTAATATTGATAAAATAGCTCATAAAAATGTACCTGTAGTAGTTGATTGGAAATCCTCTGTTCGCCATTTTGAGAGATATTTTAAAGTAGAAGAAGTCTCATCTATTCCAAATAAAATTTTAGTAAGAGGACCAAGTAAAATTTTAAATGATGTTAAAAAAATAAAAACGAAAAAAATAATAATTAATCCTTTTGAAAAGTGTTCTTTTGAGGAAATGGTTCCTTTGGATTTGCTTCCAGAAATAAACTCAGAAATAGGAAGTGTTGATGTAAAAATTATGTTATCTCCAAAGAGAAAGGAGTTTTGGATAGTAAGAAATATTTCTGTTGAGAATAAACTGAAAAAGAGGAAAATCTATCTTAAGCCATCGAAGTGTAGATTATATATTTCTGTACCACTTTATTTAATGGAAGAAAATAAATGGAAAAAAGACTTTAAAGTATTTGTTGATTTACAAAATAAAGGTAAAGGTAAATATGAGTTTCCTATACAAGTAAGGCGTTCAAAAGATATTTTGATTTTAGAAAAAAAACCAATGAGTGCAAAGATAATCATAAAATAAGGGAGAATAAATGGGAAAACTTTTTGGTACTGATGGAATTAGAGGACAAGCAAATATATTCCCAATGTTACCAGAGATAGCTCTACGTGTTGGGTTGGCAGTGGGACAAATTTTTAGAAATGGAATGAAAAGACATAGAGTTGTTATTGGGAAAGATACAAGACTTTCTGGATATATTTTTGAATCAGCTTTGACTTCTGGTTTTTGTGCTTCAGGAATGGATGTCTTTTTAGTTGGTCCTATGCCAACTCCAGCTATTGCTTTTTTAACCAGGAATATGCGTGCAGATGTAGGGGTAGTGATTTCAGCTTCGCATAATCCTTATATGGATAATGGTATAAAATTTTTTGACTCCAAAGGTTTTAAATTGTCTGATGAGATAGAAAATAGAATTAGTGAACTTGTTCTTTCTCCAGATGTAGAGTGGAATACTCCAAAATCAGATTTGCTAGGAAGGGCTATAAAGATAGAAGATAGTCCTGGACGGTATATTGTTTTTTTAAAAAATACGTTTTCTCAGGATTTAACTTTAGATGGCTTAAAAGTGGTTTTAGACTGTGCTAATGGCGCTACATATAAGGTAGCTCCCTTGGTCTTTGAGGAGTTGGGAGCAAAGGTTATAAAAATAGGAGTAGAACCTAATGGACTCAATATAAATAAAAAATGTGGATCACTATATCCTGATGTAACAGCCTCTTTAGTGCAAGAGACTGGGGCTGATGTTGGATTTTGTCTGGATGGAGATGGAGATAGGCTTATTGCTGTTGATGATGAGGGCTACATTTTAGATGGTGATCAGATTATGGCAATTTGTGCTAATTATTTATTAGAAAAAGATGCTTTGCCGCAAAGAACATTGGTCGCCACAGTAATGAGTAATATGGCTTTAGAGATTTTTATGGAACAGAAAGGAGGAAGATTAGTTAGAACTCCTGTAGGAGATAGATTTGTAGTAGAAGAGATGTGTAGAAGTGGATATATATTAGGAGGAGAACAGTCAGGACATATGGTGTTTCTTAACTTTACTACTACAGGTGATGGTTTAGTAACAGCTTTGCAACTTTTAAAAATTATGTTGAAAACAGGCAAACCATTATCTTATTGGAGGAAACTTCTTACCCCCTTTCCTCAAAAGCTTAAGAACATACATGTAAAAAATAAAGTGCCTTTAGGTGAATGCAGACAAATATGTAAAGCTCTGCAACAAGCTGAAAAATCATTGCAGGGTAAAGGAAGGGTTTTGTTAAGATATTCAGGTACTGAACCTGTTTTAAGGATAATGGTAGAAGCAGAAAATTTAAATCTAGTGGACAAATGGATGGATTATTTAGTAGATATAGCAGAAAAAGAATTGCTTTAGTATAAAAGCATAAGGGGGATACAATGAAAATAGAAAAAGTAGTCATACCTGTGGCTGGATGGGGTACTCGTTCCTTGCCAGCAACTAAAAATATACCAAAAGAAATGTTACCTGTTTATCGAAAACCAGCTGTTCAATACGTGGTTGAAGAAGCTATGATGGCAGGACTTACTGATGTTGTATTTGTTACTAATAAAAATAAAAGAGCATTGGAAGATCATTTTGATAGGAATCTTTCTTTGGAAATGGTGTTAAAAAGAGCAGGAAAACAAGACTTGCTTGATCAAGTGATTAAAGTAGCAGAGATGGTTAATATTATTTCTGTTCGTCAAAAAGAGCAACTCGGTCTTGGACATGCAGTATTATGTGCTAGAGAAGTGGTCAAAAAAGAACCTTTTGCAGTTTTAGTGGGTGATGATTTAATTTTTAGTCCTTCTCCTGCCATTGAACAACTGATAGAAGTTGCAAAGACAGAACAAATGCCTGTAGTGGGAGTGATGGAGGTGCCTTTAGAAAGGGTATCCAATTATGGAATTATTGGTGGAGAAGAGATTAGTCCAGGTTTATTTAGGGTGAAAAAACTTCATGAAAAACCTTTACCAGAGAATGCACCATCTAGATTGGCAGTAGTGGGCAGATATGTTTTAACTCCAGATATTTTTGAATATTTAGAACAGGTTAAACCAGATAGTCAGGGAGAGTATCAACTTACAGACGCACTTCATTTTTTAGCTAAAGAAAATCGTTTACTTGCTGTAAAAGTATCGGGGAAAAGATTTGATATTGGCGACTGGGTCGACTATTTAACCGCAAATATTTACTTTGGACTCAAAGATGAAGAATTAAAAAGTGAATTATTAAATAGTTTAAAAGAATTATTAAGTTGTTAAGATGAAAAAAATATTATTATTAATAGTTATTTTATTTTTAAACCTTGGAAAAGGAGAGGCTTTTTTCCCGAAATTTGAAGATATAAGTAAACAATGGCAAGAACAATATTCAAAATTAAAGTATCTAGAGTGTGAAATTAAGTGGGAAAATCCTGCACTGAGTATAAGGATTTGGAAGAGTCAAGAGAGATCTTTAGAAGAGTGGGTGGAACTAAAAAATGGTATACTACAGGTGGTGGGGGCTTGTCTTAGAAATGGACATAAGGTAATAGCAAGCACTTTTGCTAATGCCCCCAGTCAGAGTATAATAGACTGTTTTTTCTATTCTCCTACAATTTGGAAGTCCTTGGGAGTGAGTTGGAATAAGAAACGATATGTATGTTGGAATGATCAGTTGGCTCTTAAAATAGGAGAAGATGTTTTTTGTCTTTATTTAGCAAATGAGAGATTTTATCCTCTTGGTGCGAGATTAGGAACGGTTTCTTTAGGGTGGGGAGATTTTGTATATTTAGGTAATTATTATCTGCCTACCTCGGGGTGGATTACTAATTTGTCGTTTTCTAGGAAGTTTCAAATAAAATGGGGACGTATAAATACAAGATCTCAGAATATTCAATTCTCTAGAGAATGGTTTGATGCAAGATACTCAGCAGTGGGTAGCTTTCTACCTATATCTTGTAAACCTTTATTGAATCTTCTACGTTCGCTGCCTTAAATCCTAGATTTGTAAGGTCCTTTTTAATTATCAACAGTTATATTTTTAATTGAAGGCATATGGATGTAGTTAAAGTATTTCTTTTAAACTCTCCTTATTTAAAATTAGATTACTTACCTCCTTTAGAAGTTCAAGTTTCGGACCTAAAGATAGGTTCAAGAGTGGTTGTACCTCTTGGTAAAAAAAGGATATGTGTTGGGATTGTGCAAAGTATTTGTTTTCTAGATAGCGATTGTGAATTTAACTTAAAAAGGATTGTTTTACCTTTAGAGAATCCATTAATTTCTGAAACATATTTTAAGTTAATCGAAGATATGTCTAAACGTTATGCAGGAAATTTTGCTCAAATTTTGTCCAATGTTTTACCTAGTATCTTTAAAAAAATACCACGGAAAATATGGATAGGTTCAAAAGTATATTCTGTAGATAAAATACTATCTTCAGATGTTGATTATACACGATATATTACTTATTGGCGGGAGAAAAAAGTTTATTTTTTTAAAGATAGTGATAATTTTTTGGTAAAATTAAAAAATAAAAGTGTAAAAAAAATAAGAGGAAAAATAAAACAAGCTATTATAGATTTATTAAAAGAGAATAATGTCTTATCTATATCAGAAATTAAATCTTTTTTGGCAAAAAAAAATATATATTCATCTCTCGATAAACTGGAAAGAGAAGGATTAATTGTAATTTTTAAGGAGAAAACACTACAAAATAGATTATCTTCTGTTGAATATAAATTAAATAATTCTCAATATAATATTGCAAAAGAGATGGAGCAGGTTTTAACTACACATAAATTTGAAACCCATTTATTACATGGTATCACTGGGAGTGGAAAAACTTTTGTTTATCTTCATTTGTTAAAGAAATGTCTAGAACAAGGGAAAAGTGCGATTTTACTTTTGCCAGAAGTTGCTCTTGCTTGGGGGATGTTCCAGCGATTAAAAAAACTTTTATCTTATAAACATATTTATTTTTATACTGGCAACTTGCCTGATTTAGAGAAACAGAGAATTTTTTATATTTCTTCTCATACTCCTACTTTGATAATTGGAACACGATCAAGTATTTTTTTGCCTTTTTATAAATTGGGTTTGATTATAGTAGATGAAGAGCATGTCGAAAGTTATAAGCAAGAGCAAGGAATATACTATCAAACCAAAGAAATTGTGTATTTTTTAGCAAAGCAAAATAATGCATTATTACTTTTAGGTTCGGCTACTCCAGATATAAAAACTTTTTATTCTGCGAATCAAGGTAATATTTTTAAACATACTCTAGACAAGAGATTTGGTCTAAGTTTGCCACCAAAAATTATTGTTATTGACTTAAAAAATAAGCAAAATAAAGATATTTTTTCTCAAAAGATTTTTGATAAACTATCTGATGTTATTACAAAAGGAGAACAAGTAATAATTCTCCATAATAGGAGAGGATATTGTCCTATTTTATACTGTAGTTCTTGTGGAAATACAATCAAGTGTCCTTCTTGTGATATAAGTCTTACCTATCATAAAAAAAATAATAGTCTTATGTGCCATTATTGTGGATTTAAAATAAAATTTCCTCCTATTTGTTCTGTATGTGAATCTTCTAATTTTTCTTTTTATGGAGAAGGAACAGAAAAAATAGAAGAGTTTTTGAAAAAAAAGTTCCCTAATATAACAATTTTGAGATTAGATAAAGATATAGTTCAATCTCGGCATAAATTTAAAGAGATATTACAATCTTTTGAGCGAGGTGAGGGGCAAGTTTTAATAGGTACGCAGATGTTAAGTAAAGGACATGATTTTGCGAATGTAACTCTGGGTATTGTTTTAGATGGTGATTTGGGTTTGAATTTTCCTGACTATAGGGCTAGAGAGAGATTGTTTCAGCTTTTGGTTCAGCTTTGTGGACGTGTAGGAAGGAGGGATAAAAGAGGAGAAGTTTATATTCAAACAAGAAATAAAGCCTTAGATTTTTGGAATTTTGTGGAAAATGGAGACTATATCGGTTTTTGTAAGCAAGAGTTAAAAAAGAGAAAACTCTTTGATTATCCTCCCTTTGTTAATTTAGGGCTTATTAGGGTGAGTTTTGCTCGTGATTGGGAAGAAAAAGATGTTTTTTTGGATGAGTTAACTAAACAGTGTTTGATTTTTGCTAAAAATTTTGAAGGCAAAGTTTTAGGACCAGTTCCTGCTCCTATTTATTATTTGCACTCTAAGTATAGATATCATATTTTACTTAAAAGTTTACAGTGGAGTAATATTAGGACTTTTTTCCTAAATTTAAAAACAAATCTTTTAGACAAGAGAGTATTAAGTAAAAAAAGACAAGTCCAATTAATTTTGGACTTAGATCCTGTAAGCATTTTATAATTTAGGAGGAAAAGATGAGACTCAAGGTATTGCAGGCTTTAAGATCAGAAAATGCTCAAAAGGATATTGTAATAAAGGGATGGATAAGAACTAGAAGAGACTCAAAAGGATTTTCTTTTTTGGAGATAAACGATGGTTCTTGCTTAAAGAATATTCAGGCGATATTGTCCTGGGATGTGATATCTAAAGATAGTTTGTCGAAGTTTACTACAGGTGCTGCTGTAAGTGTTAAAGGTGATTTGGTTGAATCTCCAGGAAAAGGACAAAAATGGGAGATTCAAGTAAATGAAATTAAATTGTTAGGCGAAGCTCCAGCAGATAAATATCCACTTCAGAAAAAGAGACATAGTGATGAATTTTTGAGAACAATAGCTCATCTTAGGCCTAGGACAAATAAATATGGGGCTATTAATAGAGTCCGCTCTGCTTTAGCCTTTGGAATTCATAAATTTTTTAATGAGCGTGGCTTCTTTTATGTTCACTCTCCCATATTAACTGGGTCGGATTGTGAAGGCGCAGGAGAAATGTTTACTGTTACAGCGTTAGATTTACAAAAGATAAACAAGCAAATTGATTTTACTCAAGATTTTTTTGGTAAAAAAGCTCATCTTACAGTTTCAGGACAATTAGAAGCAGAAATTTTAGCTTGTGCTTTAGGTGATGTATATACTTTTGGTCCCACTTTTAGAGCAGAAAATTCTAATACTCCTAGACATGCGGCTGAATTTTGGATGTTAGAACCAGAAATGGCATTTGCAGATCTTGAGGATGATATGGACTTGGCCGAAGATTTGGTAAAATGGTTAGTAGAATATATAATGAATAGCTGTGAAGATGATATAGGGTTGTTTGCAAAATTCCTTGATAAAGAACTTAAGAATAGATTAGATCTAGTGTTAAATTCTTCTTTTGAGAGAGTTAGTTATGGTGAAGCTATTCATATTTTGCAAAAATCTAAAAGAAGTTTTGAGTTCCCTGTTAAGTATGGGTTAGATCTTCAAACTGAGCATGAGCGATATTTGACAGAAGACTATTTTAAAAAGCCTGTGTTTGTTTTTGATTATCCCAAAGAGATTAAAGCGTTTTATATGCGTCTTAATGAGGATCAGAAAACAGTAGCAGCAATGGATTTGTTGGTTCCAAAAGTGGGTGAGTTAGTTGGGGGTAGTCAAAGAGAAGAAAGACTAGACGTGCTAGAGACTAGAATGGATGAAGTTGGTTTGGATAAAGAAGAATATTGGTGGTATTTGGATTTGAGAAGATTTGGTAGCGTACCTCATGCTGGTTTTGGTTTAGGTTTTGAGAGACTTATTATGTTTGTAACAGGAGTAAGTAATATTAGAGATGTGATCCCTTTTCCTAGGACACCGAAAAGTTTGGAGTTTTAGAAAAATTTTAAAAAAACTTTTTTTCTTCTTGACAAAAATAAAAAAAAGTTTATCTTCTCTCCTTCGCCACGAGGGGATGGAGTTGGGTTGGAGAGAGTTGTTTTGGAGTTGGAGTGGTGATTGGGGTTGTGGAAAAAAAGTTATTGACAAGTT